>DASUIL010000142.1:0-5394 GCA_036273075.1 Fluviicoccus sp.
GCAGACCCAGGACACCCACAGCACCCACCAGGTGACGTTGTGCGCGCCGAACTTGTCGGAAAGCCAGCCGCCCACGGCGCGCAGCACGCCGCCCGGCAGCGAGAAGCAGGCGGCCAGCAGCGCCGCGCTCTTCATGTTGAAGCCGTATTCGCCGACGTAGTACTGCACCATCCACAGCGACAGCGCCACATAGCCGCCGAAGACGATCGAGTAGTACTGGCAGTACTTCCAGACGCGCGGATCCTTCAGCACGCCCAGTTGCTCGCGCAGGGTCACGGACTTGCCGACCAGGTGCGATTCGTCGCTGTAGCTGAACATCCAGAACAGGATGGCCATGACCAGCATCACCCCGGCATAGACATGCGGCACCGCCGTCCAACCGAAGGCGGCGATGATGGCCGGAGCGACGAACTTGTTCACCGCCGCCCCGGAATTGCCCGCGCCGAAGATGCCCATGGCCATGCCGCGCTGCTTGACCTCGAACCAGCGCGCCACATAAGGCGTACCCACCGAGAACGAACCGCCGGCCAGACCGACAAACAATCCCAGCACCAGGAACTGCCAGTATTCGGTGGCGTAGCCGATCATCCAGATGGGAATGACGCAGGTGAGCATGATCAGGAACAGCACGATGCGGCCGCCGTACTTGTCCGTCCACGCGCCCAGGAAGATGCGGGACAGTGACCCGGTCAGCACCGGGGTGGCGGTCAGCAGGCCGAATTCAGTGGCGTTCAGGTCCAGCATCTTCTTGATCGGGATGCCGATGACGCCGAACATCATCCACACCATGAAGCAGACGGTGAAGGCCAGCGTACTGCTGGCCAGCACCGAATATTTCTGGGCGTTTCGGGAAGTAGCCATAAGGAAATGCTCCTCGGGAGGTTACCGCCAGAATACGTACAAATCACAAGGGAATTTATCGGCCGTCGGCGCAGGCGCGGGCTTCCGGAAGAGGGGCCGCCGCCTCGCCGAACGGCTAGGTCGGAGCTATACCAAAGTGTGTTTAAATGACGACCATGGCCACCCTTATCGACACCCTCAAAACCCGGCTCACCGCCAAGATCACCGGCATGCTGCTGGGCGCGCTGGTTTTCGCGCTGGTGGCGATCGGCTATACGCTGCTGCTGTCCTGGGAACTGGAGGGCGCGGCGGCCGCCATCAATGACAGCGGCAGCCTGCGCATGCGCGCCTGGAAAATGGCGGCGATCATCAACCAGGCGGAAGGCGGCGACGGGCTCAGCGACAGCCAGGCCGCCGAACTGCAGCAAACCCGCAACGAGTTCGAACAGACCCTGAACGGCCTGCGCGCGGGCGACCCGCAGCGGCCGCTGTTCCTGCCGCGCGAAAACCACCTCCGCAGCAACATCCAGGCGCTGCAGACTTATTGGCGGTCCAGCTACGCCCCGTCGCTGGACCGCATGCTGCGCGAACGCCGCATCAACGCTGAGACCGCCGCCCGCCATGAACTGGCCACCCGCCACTTCGTCGCCCAGATCCACGCCACCGTCGGGCTGATCGAGCAGGAATACGCCCGCCAGACCTTCTGGCTGCGCTCCTCGCAAATGGCGCTGATCGCGCTGGCCATGTGCGGCTCGCTGGTGATGATCATTTTGCTGTACCTGATGATCGTCACGCCCGTCACCCGCCTGCATCAGGGCCTGCAGCGCATGAGCGCCGGCGACTTCGGCGTACGCCTGCCGGTGGAAGGCCAGGATGAATTCGCCCAGCTCGCCCAAGGCTTCAACACCATGGCCGACGAGTTGCAGCAGGTGTACGACAGGCTGGAGGAAAGGGTGCAGGAAAAGACGCTGCGCCTGGCCGAGAAGAACCGTCACCTGTCGGTGCTGTACGACATCAGCAAGGACTTCAACCGCCCGCAAGGCATGGAAGAAATGTGCGCGCTGTTCATGCGCCGCATCGTCCCCGAATTCGGCGCGGCGGGCGGCACCGTGCGCCTGATCGACCGCAGCGCCGACCGCGTCTATCTGGTGGTGGAAGAAGGCATTCCCCCCACCCTGTCGCAGCAGATGCAGTGCCAGCAGCTGGGCAGCTGCTTCTGCACCATCGCCGCCCAGCGCGGCCGCACCTCGGTCAACCACCTCAACAACCGCTGCGCGCCCAACTTCTCGCATTGCCTGGAAGCGGGCTTTGCCGTGGTCATGGCCATTCCCATTTGCTCGGCCGACAAGAAACTGGGCATCTTCAACCTGCATTTCATGGAAGACCGCCACCTGGGCCCGGAAGAAGTGCAGCTGCTGGAAGCCATGGGCCAGCATCTGGGCATCGCCATCGACAACCAGCGGCTGGCGGTGCACGCCAAGGAACTGGCGATTGTGGAGGAGCGCAACCTGGTGGCGCAGGGCCTGCACGACAGCGTGGTGCAAAGCCTCAGCTTCCTGAACCTGCACCTGCAACTGCTGAAGGAGGCCGTCGGCCAGGGCGACTTCTCGCAAGTGGCGGAAACCATTCCGCTGCTGCAAACCGGCGTGCAGCAGGGCTATGAAGACCTGCGCGAACTGATGGGCAATTTCCGCACCCGCCACGACGAAACCCAGCTGGAAGCCGCCATCGGCGCGGTGATCCGCCGTTTCACCGAACAGACGGCCATTCCGGTGGACCTGAAAATCGACAACAGCGGCGCGCCGCTGGCCAACGAGGAGCGGCTGCAGATCCTGTTCATCCTGCAGGAAGCGCTGTCGAACATCCGCAAGCACGCCCAGGCCACCGTGGTCAGCGTGCGGGTGATCAACCGCGCCGACTTCGACCTGACCGTCACCGACAACGGCATCGGCTTCAACCCCGAGGCCGTGCTGTCCAGCCTGCACACCCACATCGGCCTGAAGATCATGCGCGAGCGCGCCAACCGCGCCCATGCCGAGTTCCTGCTAGACTCAACGCCGGGGCAAGGCACCACGCTGAGCCTGCACCTGCCGCGCGAACAACGACAAAAAGCCTGAGGACATCCCATGAGCCCCATCCGCATCCTGCTGGTTGATGACCACACCCTGTTCCGCAGCGGCGTGCGCGCCCTGCTGCAACGCCAGACGGATATCGAGATTGCCGGGGAAGCCGGCGAAGGCTCGGAGGCGCTGAAGCTGATCCGCTCGCTGAAACCCGACCTGGTGCTGCTGGATTTGAACATGCCGGGGCTGTCCGGGTTGGAAGTGCTGAAGCTGGCGCTGGAGGAGAATCCGCAGCAGGCGATCATCATGCTGACGCTGTCGGAAGATTCCCGCGACCTGATGGTGGCCCTGCAGACCGGCGCGCGCGGCTATCTGCTGAAGAACAGCAACGTGGATTACCTGGTCAACGCCATCCGCATGGTCGCCACCGGCGGCACCGCCATCCAGCCGGAAATGGCCGGGTCGCTGGCGGCGGGGTTGCGACAGATGCGCAAGGATGAACAGGAGCCGGAGGAGAAGGAGCACCTGACGGCGCGGGAAAAGGAAGTGCTGAAACTGGTGGCGGCGGGCCAGAGCAACAAGGAGATTGCCCGGGGACTGGACATTGGCGAGAGCACGGTGAAGTTCCATATCCAGAGTATTTTGCGCAAGCTGAACCTGACCAGCCGGGTGCAGGCGGCGGTGTATGCGGCGCAGGGGAAGGGGGAGGTTTGAGGGGCTTCCCCCTACTCCCCCGTCACCCCGAATTCAATCGGCGCCTTCGCATAAAACACCTTCACCCCCTCCTCCCGCAACCGCGCGAACAATTGATCGGCAGCCTCCGCGCTCACCGCCATCGTCACCTCCACCGGCTGGTCCGCCAGCTCGAAGAAATGCGCCGAATGACGACGCCCGCCATGTCCGAAACCCTCCGACGCCGCCAGCACCGTCGCACCGCCAATGCCCAGCCGCTTCGCCTCATCCATCAGCCACTCGGTCAGCGGCTTGCCGTGATGCCGCTTGTCCTGCTGGGTGAAGAACGTCAATTGAAAGCCCTGCATTACAGCACCCCCCGCGAATTCCGCCCCAGCGCCAGCCACTCCTGAACGGCGGGCCGTTGCCACTGCGAATTCGCATAAACCGCCAGCCGTTCCGGCACCGCGTCCCCGGCCCGCAGCAACCGTTGCAGCATCAACGCCAGGTCGGTATCGGCGATGCACCACTCGCCAAACAGATGCGCCGACCCCGGCGGCAGCAGGCGCTCCGCCGCCCGCACCAGCTTGTCCGCCGCCGCCTGCGCCGCATCCGACAACGGCGGCGGCGTCACCTCGCGGAACACCACTTCCGTGGAACGCTCCATCCGCAACGGCAGCAGGTCACTGCGAATCCAGGCCTGAATCTCGCGCGCTTTCGCCCGGTGCTTGGGGTCGGCGGGATAGAGGCGCGGCCCCGGACAGGCATCCTCCAGATACTCGGCGATGGCCGACGATTCGGAGAGATGGAAGTCGCCGTCACTCAGCGTCGGCACGCGCAAGGTGACGGACAGCGCCGACATCGCGCCGGTCCGGTGCGCACCGGCCTGCAAATCCACCGGGACTGTTTCGAAGGGCAGGCCTTTCTCGCGCAGGGCGACATAGGCCGACAGGGCATAGGGGGAAAGAAAATTCGCGTCAACAAACAGTTTCATGATCCATGTTCCCTTGGCGGACGGCGGTCCGTCCAGATTAGCCGTTTTTCAGAAAATCACCATCCCGACCAGCGGTCTTCACCCCGGCCTTTCGGCTAGGGTGCGCCATCCCGGCATTCCCTACACTGCCCGCGACGGCATCCGCCGCATTCAACGCGACCTCCAAAACAACAAAGAGGGAATCACCATGGCAGTTTGGGTAACGTGGCCTGCATGGGTCAAATTCGGCTCGCTGGGCATTGCCGCCGGGCTGATCACGCTGGGCGCTCAGCGGGAAAGCCTGATGAAGAACAACCTGTTCGATCTTGAGGATTATCCCAAGTTGAACGCCAAAATCACCTGTGACGCGCGCAGCCTGACCGCCCGCACCGAGGACGGCACCTGCAACATCCTCAGCAATCCGGCGGAAGGGTCGGTCTATGTCCGCTTCGGGCGCAACGTCAATCCGACCTACACCAAGGGGGAAACCGAGGCCAACACCCTGCTCTATCCCAACCCCCGGGAAGTCAGCAACACGCTGATGGCGCGCGGCGAGTTCAAGCCCGCCACCAGCGTCAACTTCATCGCTGCTTCCTGGATCCAGTTCATGGTTCACGACTGGGTGGATCACGGCGCGAATCCGTCCGCCAACCCGATCCGCGTGCCGTTGCCCGGCGGCGACCCCCTGGGCTCCGGCTATCTGGATGTGCGCCGCACCCAGGCCGACCCCTCGCGCACCGCCGCCGATGCAGGCAAGGTCAACACCTACCGCAACCACAACACCCACTGGTGGGACGGCTCGCAACTGTACGGCAGCAGCAAGGCCCAGAGCGACAAGATCCGTTC
>DASUIL010000143.1:0-4705 GCA_036273075.1 Fluviicoccus sp.
AGCGCATCATCAGTTCGCACGAACTGGGGTTCCCGAAGGAAGACCAGGGTTTCTGGCGGGAGTTGCAGCGCGCGCATCCCTTTGACGCCGCGCGCAGCCTGTTCATTGATGACAGCGAAAGCGTGCTGCGCGCCGCCCGGCTTTACGGCATCGGTCATCTGCTGACCATCGCCCAGCCGGACAGCCGGCTGCCGCAGCGGGAGGGGCTGGAGTTCGTGGCCGTCGGCCATTTCCGCGAACTCCTGCCGATTCCGGGACCTACCTGACGCCCACGAACTGCTTGACGGCATCGAGTGTGCGCGAGGGATCCTCTTCCTGCGGCACATGCCCCAGCCCCTCGAACATCGCCACCCAACTGCCGGGAATGTCCTGACGGAACTTCTCGGCCGTATCCGGCGTGATCAGGCGATCCTTGCCGCCCCAGATGATCAGGGTCGGCGCCACCACCTTGCGGATTTCCCCGCTCTTCGAGCCCTTGTCGGACTGGGCAAAACGCTGGTTGACCGCCGCGCGGTTACCCTCGCGCAGCGTCAGCTCGTAATAACGGTCGACCAGATCCGGCGTGACAAGGGCCGGATTGCCGTAGACCTCGCGCAGGCTGCTCTCGATCATGCTGCGCGGCAGCAGGTATTTGGAGATGAGGTTAATGCCTGGCCATTGCGCCACCACAAAGCCGATAGGCATGGAGCCGGTCAGCGGATAGCCGCCCGCATCGACCAGGATCAGGCGCTTGACGCGCCCGGGATTGGCCAGCGCCGTCTGCCAGGCGATCTCCCCGCCCAGCGAATTGCCGCCCAGCACATAACGGTTGACGCCCAGCGCCTCCATCATGGCTTCGACGAACTGCACATAATGCTCCATGCTGTAATTATCCTGAGGATCGGGTCCGGTCAGGCCGAAACCGGGCAGGTCAAAACGGATGACCCGGCGCGAGGGCGACAATCCTTCGGCCCAGCCATCCCAGGTATGCAGGCTGGACGAAGTGCCATGCAGCAGCACGATCGGCTCGGGATCATTGCGCGGACCTTCATCGCGGTAATGCACCTCCATGCCCATGACCTTGATGAAGGCGGAGGGCGGCGGCGCCCAGCGCGCCTGAAGCTCGCTGACCGGGCGGTCGGGCGCCCAGGACAGGGCCACCCCGCCCGCCAGCGCCAGGACGGCCAGCAGCAGCAGGCCGAGTATTATTCTGCCGATTCGCATTCTTCACCTCTTGAGTTGGGTAGGACTCTAACTTAACCGCTGCGGAGTACCGATACAAGCGGCAGGGCGCCGGGCGCGAAAGGCCCCTATCGTCCGGACCGCTTTGGCGTTAATCTCCCGTGAAACAGACCAGTTTCCGCCATCGGGGAATAATATCCATGCGTGTACTGATTGCCGGAGCCGGCATCGGCGGCCTGGCCGCCGCCTTAACCTTGCTGCGCCACGGTTTTGAGGTTTCCATCCACGAGCATGCCCGAACCCTGTCCGAAGTCGGGGCCGGGCTGCAAATCGGCCCGAACGGCGCGAAAGTCCTGCACGCCCTCGGTCTCAGCGAAGCGCTTTCCCGGGTCGCCTTTTACCCCGAGGCCGGAGAAATGCGGGTGGGCACCTCCGGCCGGGTGATTTTCTCGCTGCCGCTGGGTGAACCGGCCCGGCGCCGTTACGGCGCGCCCTACTACCACCTGCACCGCGCCGATCTGCAAGCAGTCTTGCTGCAGGCCGTCAAGGCGCGCTCCCCCGGCTGCATCCATCTGGGCCAGGAAGTCCGTGAGGTCCGGCAGGATGCCCAAGGCGTGGAACTGGGGTTTGTCGACGGTACATCCGTCCGCGGCGACCTCCTGATCGGCGCGGACGGGGTGCATTCGGTGGTGCGGCGGGAGCTGTTCGACATTGCCGACGGCGAATACTCCGGCATGTCCGCGTGGCGGATGACGGTTCCGGCCTCACGGTTGCCGAAAGGCCTGGTGCCGCCGAAAGCCACTGTCTGGGTCGGGCCGGGCAAACACGTGGTGACCTATTACCTGCGTGGCGGCGAGCTGGTGAACCTGGTGAACCTGGTGGGCGTGGTGGAAGAAGCCGAATGGCCCTACGACAGCTGGACCAGCCTGGGCAGCAAGGCGGACATCCGCCGCGATTTCGCGGGCTGGCACCCGATCATCCAGCGCATCCTTGAAGCGGGCGACGACGGGGAATACTACAAGTGGGCGCTGCGCGAGCTGCCGCCGCTGGAACACTGGTCAAAGGGACGCGTCACGCTGCTGGGCGATGCCTGCCACCCGATGCTGCCCTTCATGGCGCAGGGCGCCGTCATGGCGATCGAGGACGCCTGGGTGCTGGCCGAACAACTGGCCCGTAACCATCAGGACCTGCCCGGCGCGCTCAGCCGCTACGAGTCGCTGCGCAAGCCGCGCGCCACCCGCGTGCAGTCCGCCTCGCGGCGTAACGGCAAGCTTTACCACCAGCACAGCACGGCAGGTCAGGCGGTGCTGTACTCGCCGTTGTGGATGGTGTCGCGCGTGGCGCCGGACTTCTTCGCCGGACAGCTGGACTGGCTGTACGGCGAGGATGTCACCACCTGCTGAACCCCCTTTTCCGGCGACCGTCCGGGTTGCCCCGCCCCGCCGGATGAGGGCTGGAATCACGGAAGGTTGACGGGCTGCGGCTCAGGCGTGCGTTTCCTCGCGCATTTCCCGCTGCAGGAAGAAATTGAGGCCGGTCCGGATGACGGCAATCGCCCCCAACTGACCGATCTGCTGCCAGCTGGGAGCCACCGCCGTGGACAGGATGTCCGCCGCCAGCTGAAACTCCAGCGCCAGCGCCAGATAGCGCGCCAGCTCCAGCCGCACCAGCGAGAACCCGGCGCTGCGGCCGCGACTCCACTCCACCACCAGATGCCGCAGCGCCACGAGGATACCGGCGGCGATGATCAGCGCGCCGATCAGTTCGATGCCCAGCTTCATCCACATCACGGATTCGACGATGAAAAGCTCGGTCTGTTCAAACATGGGATCTTCCCCTGACTGGTCTTTTTTCAGTATAACCCTAACTGATTTGGGGGATTCCATCCCGTTGCCGGAGTTTTCGATGACCGATAGTGATGACCGCGTGCGCGCCGACAAGTGGCTGTGGGCGGCCCGCTTTTACCGCACCCGTTCGTTGGCCAAGGACGCCATTGAAGGCGGCAAGGTGCATTGCGACGGGCAGCGGGTGAAGGTGAGCAAGGAAGTGAAGGTCGGCATGGAATTCACGGTGCGCCAAGGCTTTGAGGAAAAGACGGTGATCGTGAGGGCGCTGAGCGAGGTGCGCGGTCCGGCGGCCGCGGCGCAACTGCTGTATGAGGAGACGCCGGAGAGCGTGGCGCGGCGGGCGCATGAGGCGGAGCAGCGCAAGGCGCAGAATCTGGCCTATCCGGATCATCGGCCGAACAAGAAGGAGCGGCGGCAGATCCACAAGTTTCAGGATTCCTGGAAGGATTGAGCGGGGTTTTCTAAAAGCTCAGTTGGGCGCGGAGTTGGGCGATGTCGGGCTGGTCGGTGTCGACGGTTCCGTTGCCGTCGTAGTCTTTTTCGGCGCGGGCCTGAATCAGGTTGAGGTCGAAGCGGATCAGGGGGTTGGGGTACCAGTTGAGGCCGAGGGTGACGGTTTCAAGTTGGCCGCCGCGGACTCCGGCGAGGGTGTCATTGAGGTCAAGGGTGTCATAGCGGAGCGCGATTTCCCAGACGCCGGCTTTGCCCAGTGGTGAGGGGCGACCATAGGTGGCGGTTTGCATGTCCCAGGGGCGGCTTTCGCCGGTGAGCGTGAAGGCGGCGGCGAGGTAAGCGCCGGTGAAGACCGCATCCGGATTTCCGGCGCTGCGGTTGACCCGGACCTGCGTGGCTTCGCCTTGCAGGGAACACTCCTGATAGACCCAGGAAAACTCCCCGGCCATGGCGGCAATGGTTTGGACATTGGCAATCACGCCGGTATCCGCCATCTTGAAGGCGGTCACGTGCGAGTCCGGGCGGGCGCTGAAGGCGGCGGTACTGTCGGTCTTGTCGCGCCAGTAGCCGCTCAGCCCCAGCGAGACGGTGTCACCGGGCTCGTGACGGGGGGCGACGACGAACCGGGCGGAGCCGCCCCAGGATTCATTGAGCTTGGCCTGGGCGTTGTTGGCGGTGTCGCCGTACAGGCCGACGCCCAGACTCCAGCTCTCGCCCCAGCGGCTCAAGGCGATCCCCTGGTTATAGTCGGGGGCGAAGGTATCGATGGCGGCGGAACGCTCCATGAAGGTGACATCAACGGCGCTGGTGTATTCCTCCAGCCCGTACATTTCAAACAGGTTGCCGATGCTGATCCGGGTGTTGCGCAGGCCGGTCCAGGCGATGTATCCCTCGGTGACGCGGATTTTCTGGCCGGTCAGCACTTCCGTTTCCAGCTTGTAGTCCCAGCCCGGCGCGACGGTGCCGCGCGCGCCCAGCCGCAGCGCGCGCAGTTCGGAACCACTGCCCAACTCATTGATGTCCTTTCGATAAAAGGCGTAATCGGCCTGCAAGCGGCCAAAGAGACGGAAACGGGCGGAGCCATCGGCGGATTGGGCGCGCAGGCCGCCATCAATGCGGCTGAGGGCCGGTTGCGCCTTGAGGCGGGCCACTTCCGCCTCCAGCGCCTGCACACGCGCTTCCATATCCATGCCGCCGTGATGCCCGGCGGCATGATCGGCCAGCACCGGAGCTGAAGCCGTCAA
>DASUIL010000144.1:0-8997 GCA_036273075.1 Fluviicoccus sp.
CCGCAACCGACCCCGCAATAGGCACAGGTGGTCTTCACAACCGCATCAGCAAGCATCCGCCATCTCCTGTTTGCCAAACAGCAACTCGTCACGCAGACCGGCCACATTGGTTTGCCGGCCGATCAGGTCGAAATACCAGGAGCCGTCCTGCGTGTCGCCGAAGAGCACCGCGCCCACCAGCCTGTTTTCCTTCAGGAACAAGCGCTTGTAGACCCCGGCGGCGATATCGCGCAGCACAATCACCTCCGCGTCCTTGCCGGAAAAATCCCCGGCCGAGAACAGGTTGACGCCGCTGACTTTCAGCGTCGTCGCCGTGGCCTTCTGCACATAACGGCTGACACCGATCTCGGCCAGATGCGTGGCGCAAACCCGCGCCTGCTCGTACAACGGCGCGACCAGCCCGAACAGGCTGCCGCGATGCTGCACGCACTCGCCCACCGCATAGATTTTCGGGTCGAAGGTTTGCAGCGTGTCGTTGACCAGGATGGCCTTGTCGACCTGCAGCCCGGCCTGTTTCGCCAGCGCCACGTTGGGACGGATACCCACCGCCATGATCACCAGATCGGTTTCCAGCAGGCTGCCGTCCTTGAACTCGATGTGGCTGAGATGCTCACCGTCGCGGGCGACAATCTGTTTGGTCTGCGCGCCCAGCCGGAACTTCATGCCGCGCGCGGCCAGATCGCGTTCCAGCAGGTGCGCCGCCTCGCTGTCCAGCTGACGGTTCATCAGGCAGGACACATCATGGATCACCGTGACTTCCACGCCCCGCTTCAGCAGGCCGTTGGCCGCTTCCAGACCCAGCAGGCCGCCGCCGATCACCGCCACGCGGCGCTTGTGCTCGGTCACGGCCAGCATGCGCTCTACGTCCTGGATATCGCGGAAACTGACCACGGAGGGATGATCGTGCCCCGGCACCGGGATGATGAACGGCACCGAACCGGTAGCGAGCAGCAAGCGGTCGTAGGGGAAGACCAGACCTTCGTCGGTCAGCACTTCGCGGCGGGAACGGTTGATGTCCACCACGGTCTGCCCGGACACCAGCTCGATGCCGTGGCGCTTGTACCACTCGGGTGTGTGCAGCACGATGTCATCAAAATGCTTTTCTCCGGCCAGCACCGGCGAGAGCATGATGCGGTTGTAGTTGCCGTAAGGCTCCTTGCCAATCACCGTGATCTCGTAACGGTCGGGAGCCAGCTTCAGCAGCTCCTCCACCGTGCGCATCCCGGCCATGCCGTTGCCAATGACCACCAGTCTCGCTTTGTTCATGGCGATGACCACTCAATCCAAAATAGGTTTCCAACCGCCAAGGCAAAAGTTGTGCCAATCCCGGAATACGGCGCCCCTGATTGCCGGCCTTCCTCTATACGCCGGCAAAAAACGCCGCCACCGCCGTCGTGCATGTCTGTAGTGCGTCGCACCAGATGAACGCACAAATCGCCCCAAAAGCACGCCGACCCCCTGTTTTGGGGCTTTTCACACTTCCCCGCCCGGCAAAACACCGCCATTTCGCTGGCACGCTCCTTGCTTGGCTGTTGCCAAGATCCAGGTTTCACGCAATGGCGCGCTGAATGACCTTCGATACCGTCAATGCCGACGGTGTAACGAACCCTTTGCCCCCGTTGCGAGACCCGAACCATGAAATTCAAGACGCTCCCGCTACTCTCCTGGAACGTGCCGCGCATCCGCACGCTGCACTACACCTGGCTGGCCTTCTTCATCACCTTCATCATCTGGTTTGCCGCCGCGCCGCTGATGCCCACCATCAAGGCCTACTTCCACCTTACCGACGCGCAAGTGAAAGCGCTGCTGATGCTGAACGTCGCCATCACCATCCCGACGCGAATCCTGGTGGGCGTGCTGGTGGACAAATACGGTCCGCGCAAGAGCTACAGTTTCCTGCTCGCCTTCTGCGGCGTGCTCTGCCTTGCCTTCGCCGCTGCCCAGTCCTTTGAATGGCTGGCCGTTACCCGTTTCCTGCTGGGCTCGGTGGGCGCGGGTTTCGTGATCGGCATCCGTCTGGTCAGCGAATGGTTCCCGGCGCGGGAAGTCGGCATTGCCGAAGGCATTTACGGCGGCTGGGGCAACTTCGGCGCGGCCGTGGCCTCGATGTCGCTGCCCGCTCTCGCCCTCGCCTTTGGCGGTGACGACGGCTGGCGCTATGCCATCGCCTGCACCGGCATCATCGCCATCATCTACAGCTTTATTTTCTACCGTGGCGTGCGCGACACCCCGGAAGGCTCCACCTACTTCAAGCCGCAAAAAGTGGGCGGTCTGGAAGTCACCAGCAAGGGCGACTTCATCGCCTACGCCCTGATGAACATCCCGCTGTACCTGGCGCTGGTCGTGCTGACCTGGCGCTTGTCCCCGGCCGGGCTGAAGCTGCTGTCGATGAACAGCGCCTATATCGCCTACGCCGTCATCGCTGCGCTGGCCGTGTACCAGTGGAGCAAGATCTGGCACGTCAACAAGCACCTGTTCACCGGTGAACACCCTGCTGCGCCGCGTTACCAGTTCAAGCAAGTCGCCATCCTCAACGTCGCCTACATGGCCTGCTTCGGCTCGGAACTCGCGGTAGTATCCATGCTGCCGATGTTCTTCATCGACCAGTTCGGCGTCAGCAAGGTGATGGCGGGCATGACCGCCGGTTGCTTTGCGGTAATGAACCTGTTCGCCCGTCCCGGCGGCGGCTTCCTCTCCGATGCCTTCGGCCGCCGCAAGATGCTGCTGATCGCGCTGGGCGGCCAGACGCTGGGCTACCTGCTGATGTCGCAGATGAACGGCAGCTGGTCGCTGGGCGGCGCGATTGCCGTGGTGCTGGCCACCTCCGTCTTCGTGCAGTGCGCCTGCGGCGCGGTCTACTCGGTGGTGCCGCTGATCCAGCGCCGCATGACCGGCCAGATCGCCGGGATGGCGGGCGCCTACGGCAACGTCGGCGGCGTCGTCTTCCTCACCGTGCTCAGCTTCGTCAGCCCCTCCGCCTTCTTTGTGGTGCTGGCCGGAACCTCGGCGGTGGCCTTCCTGGGCGGCCTGTACATCAGCGAACCCAAGGGCCACATGGTCGAGAAGGATGCCGAAGGGAATGTGCACCTGATCGCCGTGGAGTAAAGATGAAGTTAGCCGCCCGCGCCGCCCAACTCTCCTCGCCCGGCCCCAAGCCGGGCAACGACGACGCCCTCGGCCTGCACCTGCCGCAGGGGCACGGTCTCAGCGCCTGCACCCTGGCGGCGGCCATCGCCGACGGCGTCAGCAGCGTCGAAGGCGGGCGGATCGCGGCGGAAACCAGCGTCACCAATTTCCTCAACGACTTCTTCGCCACCCCGGCCAGCTGGTCGGTCAAGACCGCCGGCTTCAAGGTGCTGGAAGCGTTGAACCGCTGGCTGCACGGCCAGGGTCAGCATTACCAGCACGCCCATCAGGCCTTCCTCACCACCTTCACCGCGCTGGTGATCCGGGGAGCGTGCGGCCACGTATTCCACATCGGCGACAGCAGACTGTGGCGCTTGCGCGGCAACGACTGGGAGTGCCTGACTACCGACCACGCGCTGGTCACCCGCCACGGCAACCAGCTGACGCGGGCGCTGGGCATGGCCTGGCGCGTGGAAATGGACTACCGCGAAATCGACGTGCAACCCGGCGACCTTTACCTGCTGACCACCGACGGCATCCACGGTTTCGTGCCCTCGCGGGAACTGTGCGACATTGTCGCCATGCGCTCGGAAACGCTGGAAGCACGCTGCGAGGAACTGCTGGCCTGCGCCGAAGCACGGCATAGCGACGACAACCGTTCCTGCCAACTGGTGGAAATCGTCTCGCTGCCCCCCGCCGACAAGCATGTCGCCGACGAAAGCGCCCTGCCGCTGTTGCCCGACACGCTGCAACCCGGCCGGATCATTGACGGTTACCGCATCGAAGCCGAAGTTCACGCCAACGCCCGCAGCCACCTCTATCGCGTCACCGACCTGGCCAGCGGTAAGGTCTATGCGCTGAAATCACCCTCCCCCAACCTCAGCGACGACCCGGAAGCCCTGCGCGCCTTCCAGCGCGAGGACTGGATCGGGCAGCGTTTCCAGCAGCCGGAAATCATCCGCACCCATGCCCCGGAACGGCCGCGTACTTTCCTGTACCTGATTCAGGACTATGTGGAGGGGCAAACCCTGCGGCAATGGCGGGCGGGCAACCCGGACGCGCCGGTGGAAACGGTGATGGCCTTTGCCCTGCCCGCGGTTAAAGCCCTGCGCGCACTGCACCGCCGGGAGACGCTGCATCAGGATGTAAAGCCGGATAATTTTCTGGTAACGAAAGACGGGAAACTCGTGCTGATCGACTTCGGCAGCGCCACCGTCGGCAGCCTGAGCGAGAACCTGACGCTGCGGCCGGGCGCGGCGGAGTATGCCGCGCCGGAGTACGCGCTGGGGGTGAAGCGGGATCATCGCGCCGACCAGTTCGGGCTGGCGGTGATGTTCTATGAGTTGCTGACCGGGCAGTATCCTTACGGGCCGGGTTATGTGAACGCGGTGTCGCCGGGCGATTTCCGCAAGCTGGCCTACACCAGCGCCTGCAAGCACAACGCGCATGTGCCGGTGTGGCTGGATGCGGCGCTGTCGAAGGCGCTGAGCCTGAATGCGGAGCATCGCTATCCGGAGTTGAGCGAATTCCTGGCGGATATCCGCACGCCGAACACGGCGTTGACGCTGGCGGGCAAGCCGTGGCTGGAGCGCAATCCGGTGTTGTTCTGGAAGGTGCTGGCGGCGGTGTCGGTGGTGGGGAATCTGGTGATGGGGGGATGGTTGCTGCGGTAGGGCGTCGCCAGACGCATAATGATGAACTCATTATGGGTTCATATGATTTACTTTTGAGTTTAATAGCGACCGCCCGTGTGACGACACGGGGTGATTTCATCATTCAGATTCCACATGGCTAGTTACGGGTTACTGACTTGCCACAACCGACAGCCCCCTATATTCTTACCTTACAGCCATCGATAAGCTAAGGTAAGAATCATGCAGGCGACCGCCACCCTCTCCAGCAAATTCCAGATTTCCATCCCCAAGGCCATCCGTGAAGAACAACACTGGCAAGAAGGCCAGGAGCTGGTGTTCATTCCCAAGGGCAAGGGCGTGCTGTTGATGCCTGTCCCTACCCTGGACGCGCTGGCCGGGTTGGCCAAAGATGCTGATACGACAGGGGCTCGTGACCGTCAGGATCGGTATTGATGGTCGTCGTCGATACCTCGGCATGGATTGAATGGCTGGTGGACAGCCCGACCGGGCGATTGTTGAGACTGGTCTTTCCGGCCAAAGCCGAGTGCCTTGTGCCGACGATGGTGCAACTGGAGTTGTCGAAGTGGCTGTACCGGGAATGTGGCGAGGAAAAGGCGGATCAGGTGATTGCCTATACCGAAACCTGCCGGGTTTACCCGCTGGATACCCGGACGGCGCTGCTGGCGGCGGAACTGCACCGGCAATACAAGCTGGCGACGGCGGATGCGGTGGTTTATGCGACGGCTCGGGCGGCGGGCGCGGAGTTATTGACTTGTGATACGCATTTTGAGGGGTTGCCGGGGGTGAGACTGGTGCGGAAGGTGGAGTAAGAGACTCCGGTTCTCACAGATATTCGGCGCATTTTTAATGCGCCCTACACGGACGCATCTACTTGCATTCGCTTTCTAAAACCCTACGAAATGACTCAGAATCCAAAACCTCATCAATATTACTATGAAGCATATCAGAGATAAGCTGCCCTTGATTATCCGAAATTTTTGGAAGTTTTACATTTGGATGCCACGTCATCGCGTTTACAGACTGATTTTCAATTTTAGCCTTATAAATTTCATCCCCATCCTTTATTAGCGAATATCTTACCGTGGTTTCCGAAGGCAACGCCTCGTTAATATGCACCTTATAAATATCAGCATTAAGGACACACTTGGGAATTTCAGTGTTTATTTGGCGCGATTTTAATACACGAGAGAATTCGATCCTGGCCAACTCATCTAATTTGATGTCAATATTTTTCGCCACAGGTTTAAAAAAAAAGCGCCCCCACTAATTGTATAGTAATTGTGGCCCAGTCCATTTTGGGGAAAATAATTCACATCTCCCAACTTAATTGAAGAAGACAAAGAAGACCATCTCACCGACCTATACTCGGTTTTATCTTGATTATATGTTGCGCTGCATCCAACAAAAAAATTATCGTTGAAATCAATAAAAATCTCATTATACACCCCCTTATTTAAGGTTTGTTTTTATCATGCTGGCCGATTCATTACAAGCAAAACTATATCATCTGCATGATCCTTGGGTTGACTCATAGTGGTGCATAATCAACTTGCCCTCACCCCCGACGGCGCCACCCCCTCCCACCGTTTAAACGCCCGCCTGAAATTCGCCACATCCGAATACCCCAGCAAAAACGCAATCTCCTGAATCGACAACCGCCCCGACTTCAAATGCTCCAGCGCCAACCGGTGCCGCACCTCCTCCAGCACCTGCTTGAACGACGTCCCCTCCTCAATCAACCGCCGATGCAGCGTGCGCGGCGTCAAATGAAACAACCGCGCCACCATCTGCAACGACGGAAACCCGTTCTGCTGCTCCAGCATCAAGCGCCGCACCCGCGCCGCCATCGACACCTGACGCGTCATCTTCTCCAACTCGCGGCGGCAAATCTCCACCGCCTCGCTGAACGCCGCCGGATCGGCCATCCTCAACGGCATATCCAGTTGCGCCATCGGCAATGAAAACCCCGTCCAGCCCGCCCCGTAACGCACCCCGCACTTGCAGAATTCCGCCGCCAGCCGCGCATCCGCGTCGGACCCGGCAAAGTCAAACGCCACCTCCCGCACCTGACACGCGCCCATGGTGACGAAATCGAGGATGTTGCGGATCGACAGCACCACCGTTTCCAGCACCAGCCGCCGCACTTCGCCCAGCGGCATGGGTTCATGGAAGCGGACCCGCACCTCATCCCCGACCGCCTGCATTTCAATCCCCACCAGCGTTGTCCGCAGCGGCAGGTAATGCTGCAACAGCCCCAGCACCTGCCGGATCGAACCGCCGTTCATGGCGGCGTAACTCAAAATGCCGTGGGTATTGCCCAGCAGCCGTGCGCCCAGCAGCAAGCCCAGCGCGGGCTCCTGCGCCAGCGTAATCGCCTCCAGCAGAAACCGGCTGAAAACGGGAAAGGACAACGTGACCACCGCTTCATCCAGCCGCGCCTCGGCCAGACCGGCGACCGCCAGCCACGACTGGATGTCCGCGCCGCGTCCCTTCACCAGATCGGCCATCTGGCGGATGTAGTAGCCGGGCAGGCTGACGTCTAGGCTGGTCATATAGTGCGGTCCTGGAGTGTTCTTGTTATGGGAGGTCAGTACAGTGGATTATTGCCATAATGTCAATAAATGACCCCTGTCTGTCAATCCCGAACCTGCCGCCAGACCGGCGCAGTCCGTACCATGACCTCATCGCCACTCCCGAACCCCGAGGTGAACATCATGGGCAGCCAGACCCCCGAAGCCCCCATCCAGGCCGCATTGAACACGCAGTCCCCCGCCAAACCGGGCTGGAAGGACCGCAAGCGTTATCTCTGGGCGCTCAGCCCGGCCCTGCCGGTCATCGGCACCGCTGCCCTCGCCGCCTACGCCATCGCCCCGAAGAAGCTGCGTGCGCTGGCCTGGACCGGCCCGGCCCTGATCAACGCCCTCATTCCGGCGCTGGACCACCTGATCGGCGAGGACACCAACAATCCGCCCGAGGACGCTATTCCCAATCTGGAAAACGACCGCTACTACAACCTGCTGGTCAAAACCTTCATCCCCGCGCAGTACACCATGACCCTGCTCGGCTGCTGGCTGGCCACGCGCAACAACGTGCCCCTGTCCGACCGCGTCGGCATCGCCATGACCGTCGGTACGCTGAACGGTTTCGGCATCAATACCGGCCACGAACTGGGCCACAAGCAGGACAGTCAGAACCGCAATGCCGCGCTGCTGGCGCTGGCCCCGACCTTCTACACCCACTTCCGGGTGGAACATAATTACGGCCACCACAAGCGCGTCGCCACGCCGGAAGATCCGGCCACCAGCCGCATGGGGGAAAGTTTCTGGAAATTCCTGCCGCGCACCGTGATCGGCGGCGTCAAGTCTGCCATCGAGATTGAAACCCAGCGCCTGGAACGCAAGGGCAAGTCGTTCTGGAGCCTGGAGAATGAACTGCTTCAGGGATGGGCAATCAGTGCCGGGCTGGTCGGCGCGGCGACGGCGATCTGCGGGCCGCGCGCCATCCCGTTCATGGTGGCGCAGGGCGCTTACGGCGCCAGCCTGCTGGAGGTGGTGAACTATCTGGAACACTACGGGCTGAAGCGCCGTCAGGATGAAAACGGCAAGTACGAGCGCACGCTGCCGGAACACAGCTGGAACAGCAATTTCATCCTGTCCAACCTGCTGACCTACCAGCTGCAGCGTCACAGCGACCACCACGCCAATCCGACGCGGAGTTACCAGTCGCTGCGCCACTTCGAGAATGCGCCGCGCCTGCCCGGCGGCTATCCGTCCATGCTGCTGGCAGCGTATGTCCCGCCGCTGTGGTTCAGGATCATGGACCAACGTGTCGTCGACCATTACCAGGGCGACGTGTCGCGGATCAACATCGACCCGCAACGGCGCGCCGGGCTGCTGGCCAAATACGGGCAATCGGGTGAACCGGCTGCTTCCATTGAGTCCGCCAACGCCGCCTGACCGTGAAAACCGGACGCCTGCCGCTCCATCCGGCAGGCTGTCCGCCTCCCTCCTCGGTCACTTTTGACCCTGCCGGAATTCAACCCCTAACTTGTCAAGCAAGCTGTACAAAAAGCCCGGCGCAACAGTGCTAGAATCCTTGCCATCGAACATTCCCATCCCCCCGAATCAAGGAAACGCACGCATCATGGCCCGCACGCTTGCTGCCTTCGGCTTCGCCGCCTTCACCGCCACCATTGTCAACGCCGCCACCATCGTCC
>DASUIL010000145.1:0-5861 GCA_036273075.1 Fluviicoccus sp.
CACGTTGGAACCCTGACCCAGACGGTTCGGGAAGTTACGCGTGGAGGTCGACACGCAGGTGGTGTTCGGGGCCACACGGGCCTGGTTGCCCATGCACAGCGAGCAGCCCGGCATTTCCGTACGCGCACCGGCGCGGCCGTAAATGTTGTAGTAGCCTTCGTCCATCAGCTGGTGCTGGTCCATCTTGGTGGGCGGAGCCAGCCACAGACGGGTGCTCAGCGAGCCGCCTTCCACCTTCTCCAGCAGCTTGCCGGCAGCGCGGAAGTGACCGATGTTGGTCATGCAGGAACCGATGAACACTTCGTCGATCTTGGCGCCGGCCACTTGCGACAGGGGCTTGGCGTCGTCCGGATCGTTCGGGCAGCACAGGATCGGTTCCTTGATCTCGTTCAGGTCGATCTCGTACACGGCGGCGTATTCGGCGTCAGCATCGGCACGCAGCAGGCTGGGGTTGGCCAGCCAGGCTTCCATCGCTTCGATGCGGCGGGCGATGGTGCGGGCGTCTCCGTAACCTTCCGAGATCATCCACTTCAGCATGGTGATGTTGGAGGTCAGGTATTCCTTCACCGAGGCTTCGCTCAGGGTGATGGAGCAACCGGCGGCGGAACGCTCGGCGGAGGCGTCGGACAGTTCGAAAGCCTGTTCCACGGTCAGGTCTTCCAGACCTTCGATTTCGAGGATGCGGCCGTTGAAGACGTTCTTCTTGCCCTTCTTCTCGATGGTCAGCTCACCGCGCTGGATGGCGGCGTAGGGGATGGCGTGCACCAGGTCACGCAGGGTGATGCCGGGCTGCATATTGCCCTTGAAGCGGACCAGCACCGATTCCGGCATGTCCAGCGGCATCACGCCGGTGGCGGCGGCAAAGGCGACCAGGCCGGAGCCGGCCGGGAAGGAAATGCCGATCGGGAAACGGGTGTGCGAGTCGCCGCCGGTGCCGACGGTGTCCGGCAGCAGCATGCGGTTCAGCCAGGAGTGGATGATGCCGTCGCCCGGACGCAGGGCCACGCCGCCGCGGTTCATGATGAAGTCCGGCAGGGTGTGGTGGGTCTGCACGTCGACGGGCTTCGGATAGGCGGCGGTGTGGCAGAAGGACTGCATGACCAGACCGGCGGAGAAGCCGAGGCAGGCCAAGTCCTTCAGTTCGTCACGGGTCATCGGGCCGGTGGTGTCCTGGGAGCCGACGGTGGTCATCTTCGGTTCGCAGTAGGTGCCCGGACGGATACCCTTGCCTTCCGGCAGGCCGCAGGCGCGACCGACCATCTTCTGGGCCTGGGTGTAACCCTTGCCGGTATCGGCGGGCTGTTGCGGCAGGCGGAACAGGGTGGAGGCAGGCAGGCCCAACGACTCGCGCGCCTTGGAGGTCAGGCTGCGGCCGATGATCAGGTTGATGCGGCCGCCGGCGCGGACTTCGTCCAGCAGCACGGGGGTCTTCAGCGGGGCCTTGGCGATTTCGGCGCCGTTCTTGGTGGCGGTAACCATGGCGGTGTCGTGGTCGATCTTCAGGACGATTTCGTCGCCCATGTTCATCTGCGACACGTCCAGTTCGATCGGCAGCGCGCCGGCGTCTTCCATGGTGTTGAAGAAGATCGGGGCGATCTTGGAGCCGATGCAGACGCCGCCGTCACGCTTGTTCGGGATGTGCGGGATGTCGGTGCCGAAGAACCACAGCACCGAGTTGGTGGCGGACTTGCGGCTGGAGCCGGTGCCGACCACGTCGCCGACGTAGGCGACCATGTTGCCCTTGGCCTTGATGGCTTCGATCTGCTTGATCGGACCCTTGACGGTGTGTTCTTCCGGGGTGATGCCGTCACGCGTGTTCTTGAGCATGGCGTTGGCATGCAGGGGGATGTCCGGGCGGCTCCAGGCGTCCTGGGCGGGGGACAGGTCGTCGGTGTTGGTCTCGCCGGTGACCTTGAACACGGTCAGCTTGATTTCGGTCGGGACTTCCGGACGGTTGGTGAACCATTCGGCATCGGCCCAGGACTGCATCACGGCCTTGGCGTGGGCGTTGCCGGCCTTGGCCTTTTCTTCCACGTCATGGAAGGAATCGAACATCAGCAGGGTGGACTTCAGCGCGGTAGCGGCGTCGGCGGCCAGCTCGGCGTTGTCCAGCAGGGAAACCAGCGGCTCGACGTTGTAGCCGCCCAGCATGGTGCCCAGCAGGTAGACGGCGCGCTTGGCGGTCACCAGCGGGGAGGTGGCTTCGCCCTTGGCGACGGCGGCCAGGAAGGCGGCCTTCACGTAGGCTGCGGGGTCCACACCGGCAGGAACGCGGTTTTCCAGCAGGTCGACCAGGAAGGCTTCTTCGCCGGCGGGCGGGTTCTTCAGCAGTTCGACCAGCGCGGCGGTTTGCTTCTCATCAAGCGGCTTCGGGGGGACGCCTTGGGCGGCGCGTTCGGCGACATGTTGGCGGTAGGCTTCAAGCACGATGGTTTCCTCATGGTGAGCGGGATGTCATTCCGGCTGGTCGGGCCGATCCTTGCGGCATGCGGGCGCGCAGCGGAAAAACGGTGGGCGGAATACTAGCCGAAATGCGGGGAAATGTTAAGGAAGAGCGCTATATCGCAAACGGTATAGTCGTTATTCGGCAAGACAATGGGCAAGGGTCGGGCCAGGCCGGCCCGACCCTGCAAGGCTTAGAACAGGCTCTTGATGCCGATGTTCAGGCCCTTGATGGCGATATCGTCCTTATCGTAGAGGCTGAAGTATTCCAGGTTGACGGAAACGCTGTCGGAAGCCGAGATGCTGACACCGGCGCCCAAGGACAGCGAGGTGTCACGGGAGGAACTGGAGAAGCTGGTTGGGGGGAAACCGACCACGGTCATGGTCCCTTCCTGGGTCAGTTCAATGCTGGTAATACCGAACAGGCCGTATACCTTGAAACTGTCATTTACGGGCAGATTGCCGGTCAGGTACGCGCCCAGCATAAGGTCCATGTTGGAAGTGCCGGAAGCATTCGCCATGCCTACGCCCGGAACGAATACGGAGAAGTTGTTATGTTCGGCTTCGCTCAGTGCCGTGCCGAGGCGCGCTTCAAAGCCAATGCCGCTGTCAAGTTCAGTGCCCATTTTCAGCTGTAGGCCGTTGAAATCCGAATCGGCCAACCCGGGTTCCTCGTAGCTCATCAGCATCGCATCCGCACCGACATAGTTCTCGGCCAGGGCGGTGGCGGGGATGGCGGCAACAGCCAGCAGCAGGGGGAGACAGGTCCTAAGTTTCACGGTTCGTCCTCGGTTCTTGTGGATGGCGTAGGCAAAAAAAAGCGGTCATCATGACCGCATTCCGGATTGTAATCTCCGCCGTACACGAATGTCACGGAAGACTGTCGCCTAGAACACCTTGACCTTGGCGGGTTTCAGCCGTACCTGCTGGCCGTTCCGCAATTGCAGCGCATCCCTCTGCGTCCGGGTCAGCTCCACTTCGTAAGGCTTGCCGTCCAGGCCGGTGAGCTCGACACGGATGCTGGCCCCGAAGGCGAGCACTCGGTTGACGCTGGCCGGAATCCCGGGACCTTCAACAGGATCCGTCACCACCTCCAGATCATAGGGGCGCACAAAGCCGACCGCTTCATCACCGTGATTGAGGCCGTGACCCGGAATGGGCAGCACGGCCTCGCCGCTGTGCAGGCTGTCGCCGTGCACGCGGCCGTGGAAGAGGTTGACGTTGCCGAGGAAACCATAAACGAACGGGGTTGCCGGGTGCTCGTAGACCTGGTCGGGCGAACCGAGTTGCTCGACATGACCGCGATTCATCAGCACCACCCGGTCGGCGACCTCCAGGGCTTCTTCCTGGTCGTGGGTGACGAAAATACTGGTGATGTGCAGTTCGTCATGCAACTGCCGCAGCCAGCGGCGCAGCTCCTTGCGCACCTTGGCGTCAAGCGCGCCGAAGGGTTCGTCCAGCAGCAGCACGCGCGGCTCCACCGCCAGGGCGCGGGCCAACGCGATGCGCTGCCGCTGGCCGCCGGAGAGCTGGGAGGGATAGCGGTCGGCCAGCCAGTCGAGCTGCACCAACTGCAGCAGGTCCATGACCTTCTTACGGATGTCCGCTTCCTTCGGCCGGATGTTCTTCGGCTTCATGCGCAGGCCGAAGGCGACGTTGTCGAAGACGCTCATGTGCCGGAACAGGGCATAGTGCTGGAAAACGAAGCCGACCTGACGTTCGCGCACATGGGCGTCGGAGGCGTTCTCGCCTTCCAGGAAGACATCGCCGCTGTCGGCGCTTTCCAGACCGGCGATGATGCGCAGCAGGGTGGTCTTGCCGCAGCCGGACGGACCGAGCAGGGCGACCAGTTCACCGCTGGGGAATTCCAGGCTGAGATTGTCGAGGGCGACAAAATCCCCGAAGCGCTTGGAAATGTTCTTGACTTCAATGCTCATGATTTCATCACCTTATTCGGTTTCGGATTGCGCCTGACGGCTGACCTGCCATTCGATGAAGACCTTGATCACCATCGTCAGCAGCGCCAGCAAGGCCAGCAGGGAGGCCACGGCGAAGGCGGCGGCGAAGTTGTATTCGTTGTAGAGGATCTCGACGTGCAGCGGCATGGTGTTGGTTTCGCCGCGAATGTGGCCGGAGACGACAGACACCGCGCCGAACTCGCCCATGGCCCGCGCATTGCACAGCACCACGCCGTAAATGAGGCCCCATTTGATGTTCGGCAGGGTGACGTGCCAGAAGGTCTGCCAGCCGGATGCGCCCAGCACCACGGCGGCTTCTTCCTCGTCGCGGCCCTGCGCTTCCATCAGCGGGATCAACTCGCGCGCCACGAAGGGGAAGGTGACGAAGACGGTGGCCAGCACCATGCCCGGCACGGCGAAGATGATCTTGATGTCGTTGTCGAAAAGCCAGTCGCCGAACCAGCCCTGGCTGCCGAAGACCAATACGTAAATCAGGCCCGCCACCACCGGCGATACCGAGAACGGCAGGTCGATCAGGGTGATCAGCAGGCTTTTGCCGCGAAAGTCGAATTTGGCGATGGCCCAGGCGGCCATGACCCCGAACACCAGGTTCAGCGGCACGGCAATCAGGGCGATCAGCAGCGTCAGCTTGATGGCGGACAGCGCATCGGCTTCCACCAGCGACGCCAGATAGACTTCCCAGCCCTTGCGCAAGGCTTCTGCGAACACCGCGATCAGCGGCATCAGCAGGAACAGGGCGAAGAAGCCCAGGCCGAGCGTGATCAGCAGGGCCTTGATCCAGAAGGGCTCGCGGGTGGCGATCTTGTTGCTGTAGGCGCCGACGGTATGGCGCACTCCGATGGCGGCTCCCATTTACACGGACTCCCGGGTTTTGCGGGTCCAGGCTTGCAGCCCGTTGATGACCAGCAGCAGGATGAAGGAAATCACCAGCATGACGGTGGCGATGGCGGTGGCCCCGGCGTAGTCGTACTGCTCCAGCTTGCTGATGATCATCAGCGGCGTGATTTCCGACACCAGCGGGATGTTGCCGGCAATGAAGATCACCGACCCGTACTCGCCGACCGCGCGGGCGAAGGCGAGGGCGAAGCCGGTCAGCAGCGCCGGGGACAGGATTGGCAGCAGTACCTTGGTGAAAGTCTGCCAGCGGTTTGCCCCCAGGCTGGCGGCGGCTTCTTCCAGTTCACTGTCGATGTCTTCCAGCACCGGCTGCACCGTGCGCACCACGAAGGGCAGGCCGATGAAGGTGAGCGCCACCACGACGCCCAGGGGCGTGAACGCGACCTTGAATCCATTCGGTTCCAGGAATTGGCCGATCCAGCCCTTGGACGAGTACACGGCGGTGAGCGCGATCCCGGCCACAGCGGTCGGCAGCGCGAACGGCAGGTCGACCATGGCATCGACGATTTTCTTTCCAGCGAAGCGGTAGCGCACCAGCACCCA
>DASUIL010000146.1:0-27981 GCA_036273075.1 Fluviicoccus sp.
CCGCGCCATCCTCGTCGTGACGCACAATATAGGTCACCGAATGCGCAAAGCGGCTGTCCTGCATCTCCGGCATGGCGATCAGGCACTGATGGGTGAAATTGGCGTTGGGCAAGGTCATGGCGTCACCTGTATTCATTAAAGCCAGTATTGGGGCCGGTTCCGGAGAAGGCAAGTGTTTTTGCCCGGACAAAGCCTGTTCCTGCGGCGATTGACGCCTATCAGCGAGTGAATTACTGTCGGTTCCCATCCTGATAACAACCGAATCCCGGACCACGCATCATGACCCAACTCGCGACTGTCATTACCGGCGCTTCCAGCGGCATCGGCGCTGAACTGGCCCACCTCTTCGCTCCCGAGCACCAGCATCTGGTGCTGGTGGCCCGCCGCCGCGAGCCGATGGAGGCGCTGGCCGAAACGCTGAAGCACAAGTACGGCGTACGCGTCACCGTCATCAGCCGCGACCTGCAGGAACCGGGCGCGGCGCAGGGACTGATGGACGATCTGGCCGCCCATCACCTGCAGGTGGACACGCTGGTCAACAACGCCGGTTTCGGCCTTGCCGGCAACTTCGCCCATGCCGACCTAGTCAAGACCTCGGCCATGATGCAGCTGAACATGATCACCCTGACCGAACTGACCCAGCGTGTCCTGCCCGGCATGCTGGAGCGCGGTCAGGGCCGCATCCTCAACGTCGCCTCGCTGGTGGGCTTCCAGGCTTGCCCGTATTTCGCGGTCTATGCCGCCACCAAGTCCTTCGTACTGTCGTTCTCGGAAGCGCTGGCGGAAGAAGTCGGTTCGCGCGGCGTGCTGGTCAGCTGCCTGTGCCCCGGCTCCACCGACACCGGCTTCCATGACGTCGCCGCCACCAAGGGCAGCGTGCTGGAACAGATTGCCGACTCGCCGAAGATGGTGGCCGAGGAAGCCTATAAAGGCCTGAACAACGGCCAGCGCGTGGTGGTCACCGGCTGGCTGAACAAGCCGGTGCCGATGCTGAACCGGCTGGTGCCGCGCCGCGCCATGACCTGGGCGGTGGGGAAAGTGCTGGGCCGCTGAAACCCGCTTTTTCCCGGCTGTCCGGCGTGACAATAATCGCCCCGGACAGCCCGTTTGGCCGACGAACGGCGGCCAAACCCTGAAAACTTGATCCTACGCGCCACATCCTTGTGAATTGCATCGCGAAACACCCGCCTTTTTACGCCATCCCCACCGTTCATCCCCGATTTTCTACCGTTCATTCCCGAATTTTTACCGCTCGTCGTCACAGTTACAAAAGCACAAAACTGTCAGTTTTTCGCAAGGAAAGCTAAACAATGCTCGACTAATATTTGTACATCGCAAGGAGCACCGTTCTGCTCCGCAAAAACCAGAAAAAACCAGTCCCGAGGTACATCATGAACCGTCTGACCACTCTCGCTGTCGCCGCCCTGACCGCCGCCGTTTCCCTGAACGCCAGCGCGTTCTCGCAGGAAACCCACAAGCGCATCGCCATCGACGCCGTCAACTACATGAAGGCCAACCCGGGCACCACCAATTACACCAAGCTGGCCGCCGGTATTGCCCGCGCCGGTCTGACCGTGGACCAGTTCGCCGCCGCCATGGGCCAGGGTGCCTATGACGTCGATGACTTTGCCGACACCTACATTTGCGGCGCCACCACCGGTGACTGCCAGCTGGCGCCGGTCTGGGGTCTGGGTGCAGGCATCGTCAAGTACACCTCCTACTTCCACTTCATGAACGCCACCCGCGGTCCGGATGTGCACGGTAACGACTACGGCGGCTACAACTACAACCTGCTGACCGTCTGGGGCGACATCGACAACATGGCCGCCACCTGGCTGTACGGCGACTATCTGGATGATGGCAAGGGCGGCCTGTCCGGCTGGTTCTGGAGCGACAACTCCAAGTACAACACCTACGGCATCACCGAGAAGAACTACCGGCTGGGCGGCTACTCCACCAACAGCATGTACGCCGACTTCGAAAAGATGCCCTTCCAGCCGATCGACAACCTCGGCCAGTACTGGTTCCAGAAGTTCCTGACCACCCCGACCGTGCAGAACCTGGGCTTCGTGATGCACACCACCGACCTGCTGCAACCGCACCACGTCTGGACCACCTCCGCCCTGAACCACTCCGGCTGGGAAACCTGGGTCAACGACAACTACTACACCCTCAGCCTCAACGCCTCTACCAAGGTCACCGCTGCGCTGAACGATTTCACCCCGCTCAGCCCGACCGCCACCGACATCCGCCCGGTGCTGACCCAGGGCGCCCTGTATGCCTACAACAACGGCGGCATCGTGCTCTCCAGCACCGCCGACAGCGACCGCACCGTGGTGGCCAACAAGGTCATCCCGCACGCCATCGCCATGATGGTCACTGTGCTCAACCGCGCCGCCGAACGCATGTAAGTCTTCGCCGCATGCATGGCCGACCCCCTCCCCGTGAGGGGGTTCGGCTTTCAGGACAGCGAAAACCTTTTACGCAACACTACAAAAGCTCGCTTGCCATCGCCATTACAGCAGAACACTCTTTCGACGTTACCTCATAATTTTTCCAATAATCCGAGGCGCCACATTCATGTCCGTTTCATTCCGTATTCCCGCCCTGATTCCCCTGGCCCTGTCACTGGCGCTGGTCTCGGCAGGCCTGCACGCCGCCCCCCGCTATGACCTGCAGGATGCGGCGCTGGCCGCCTCGGTCAATGCCTATCCCTTTTCCCAGAAGATGCTGGACGTGATGTACAAGTCCTCCTCGCAAGGCAAGGTCAAGCTGAGCCGGGCGGATGTGATGCGCGCCATTATCGAAAGCCACCTGCTGGGCGAATACGCGCTGAAGACCTATGGCCGGGCGGCGCTGGTGGAAGACAACAAGGTGGGCTTCAAGCCCGAGGTGGTGGAGCGGAACGAATACATCAACATGATCCAGGTGGCCTACCGCAACGAGCTGCAGGCTGCCCTGCAGAAAACCGGCGGTTCTCTGGACAAGACCCTGGTGCAGCAAGACCCTATCAAGCCGACTGAATGGGCGCAATACCTGCCCCCGCCCGGCAAGATGCAGCTGGAAATCCGCCTGAGCGACAAGGGGCTGGCGCTGGCGGCGAAACGGGTGCTGTTGCGTTACAAATTCGATGAGAAGAACCAGGGAGTCATCACCCTGAAAGATGTCTATGACGTCCAGAACGTGCAGGGTCGCGATCAGATGGTCAGCGGCAACAGCGACTATGTGCAGCAGCAGGCCAAGTTGCTGGTGGTGGGCCGTTTTGTCGATATGTGGGCGCGAACCTCTTCGGGACTCAGCGCCGCCGAAATCAGCGGCCTGAAGAAAGCGATCAGCCACAAGGCCTATCTGGACGGCTACGTGACCCTGATCGGCATTGCCGCCGACATCCACGACGACAACATGCATCTGAAGAAGCTGGCCAAGGCGGTGACCGAGAAGGAAGTGCTGGCTTACTACAATAGCCACCCGGACGACTTCAAGCGCGTGGAGGGTGTGCGGGCGCGGCATATCACCGTGGCTGACGAGAAGACCGCCCAGGCGCTCTATGACCGCATCCAGAAGGGCGAGAAGTTCACCGACCTGGCCGCCAAGTACTCGCAGGCCGCCGACGGCAAGAACGGCGGCGACCTGGGCTGGATCCAGTCTGACAAACGCAACAACGGTCTCTGGATCAACGACTTCGCCTTCCTGCAAACTCCCGGCGTTGTCTCGCGACCGATCCGCGCCCCCATGGTGAACGGCAAGACGACCTGGGAGCTGGTGATGATTGACGAGAAAAAGGAAGGGCGGCACCCGGCCAAAAGCTCGACCGTGAAGTATGAGGCCTCGCAAATCATCGCCCGACAGAAGGTGATTGCCGAGTACCGCGCCGTTCGGTCAAGATTGCTGGACAAGGCCGACATCCGCTTGCGGCCCGAGCTGAAGGGGGAAACCGAATGGGATATCCGCAACGGCGATGTCCCGGTGGCCAAGCCTCACAGCCACGACCACGACGATCATGGCGGCTGACCACGTCAATCGACTGAACCATAACAAGAAACCGGGGAACCGATCATGAAGAAACCCGTGATTATCTTTGCGGTCGCCGTGGCGGTGCTGGCCGGTGCGGCCGTACTGCTGGGCATGTGGATGGGCGGCGACGGCAAGCGCGTGCTGCCCGGCATGAGCGCCGCCGACCATCCGTCGGGGAATTCCGCCGACAGCATGATGACCGGCGAACAGCGCCCCCAGAACCTGAATGCCCCACCGGCTCCCGCCATGTCCGGCACTGACAGCCCGTTGCTGCCGCTGGAGCCGTCGAATGTTGACGCGGCGGTGTCGATGCGCGAGTCCTTCCTGCACGGCGACCCCAATGCCCCGAAGATCGTGCGTGACACCACGCCGCAGGAACAGGCCACGCCGGAAGAACTGGCGGACCCGAAACTCTACGCTCAGTTCGAAGCGCGGCAGAACATGCGTCTCTACAAGGGCTATGTCGCCGCCGCCGAAACCGAGATTCCTCGCCTGCAACAGGACATCGCCAAGGCCAAGGCCATGGGTCTGAGCAAGGAGCAGATTGCCGAGGGTGAAGAGAAACTGCGCCGCATCCAGGCAATGCGCGACCAACTGCTCAGCGAACATCCCGAAATCTCGCGCTGATCCACACCCATAAAAAAGGCCGTCAATGACGGCCTTTTTTATGCCAAAACCCTGCCCGGCGTCAGCCGCTGCGGCTGGTGACGCCCTCGGCGAAACGCCAGGTCCGGATGATCTGCAGCACATCCATCTGCCGCCGCATTTCCGGTGTGAAGGGGCGGAAAGGCGCGGACAGCTGCACCGAACGGCGCGCGGCTTCATCCAGCAACACCTGGCCGGACGACTGCAAGGTACGGATTTCCCGCACCTGCCCGCCGGGCGTAATGGCCACCAGCAGACGCACTTCGCCGCGCAGGCGGCGCTGCCGGGCCTGCTCGGGGTAATGGCGATTGCCCATGCGCTCCACTTTCTGGCGGAAATCGTCGATCCAGGCGGCAGAAATATCGGCGCGGGCCGACAGGGTCGAGACCGTGTGGATGCGCTGCTTGCGCGCCAGCGCCTGGCGTTTCTCGGCCAGACGGGCCTCCAGGCTGGCGATCGCCGCCGTCTGCGCCGAGGCCGCCAGCACGCCGTCATCAGGCTGGCGCAGCGGGATTTCCTTGCGGGGCTGGTCGGGCGGCAGCTTGCGGGACTGGGAACGGGTAACCACCAGCGGGTGACGCGTCTCCTGGGGCGGAGGCGCAAAGGAGGCCTTGTCCTCGGGGCGGACTTCCTCGATACGGGCATCGGCGAAATCGGCGGACTGCGGGGAGGTCATTTCCAGCGCGCGCTTGCTTTGTCCCGCACCCTGCTGGTTGGCGGCGGCCAGGAAATCGGCCTGGTCGTCCGCCTTGGGCGCGCGATGCAGGGCCAGGGTGACCTCGATCATCGATTGCGGGGCGGACGGCGGCGCGACGAAGGTAATGCCGAAGATCGCCCCCGCGTGCAGCAGCGCGGCGATGACCAGGGAAAATCCCAGGCGGCGGGTATCGGCATCCATAGCAAGTGTAGACATTGGCCGGAACAGGCTTGATCAGGTTCTTCTGGAGGCGCAGCATAGCACAGCCTTTCCGGCGCCGGGACTTGACTGCCGGACGCCAAACCCCGTTCAATCGTAAGAAAATGCAAAGGACCCCCGGATGACTTCCCCCTCCAGCCTGCTAGACACGGTCACAGGCGTGCTTGACCAGCACGACCTTCACTACCACCTCGACAATGACAACGGCATGCTGTCCGGCAGTCTGCGCGGCGACAACGGCACCTGGCGCTTCCTGGTGGAAGTGGTGGAGCGCGAAACCGAGCGCGGCGTGATCATCGTTTCCTTCATCCCGGTCAATGTCCCGGAGGCGCGGCGCGGCGCGGTGGCCGAGTTGCTCAACCGCATCAACTTCAGCAAGGCCATGGCTTTTTTCGCCATGGACATGAGCGACGGCGAGATTGTCTGCAAGAGCGGTTTCGATCTGGTGGACGCGGAACTGACCCCGGACATGTTTGACGGCACCTTCCTGCTGAACGCCCATACGCTGGACCATTACCTGCCCGCCGTGATGCAGGTCTGCTTCAGCGCCGTTTCCCCGGAAACCGCCCTCGCCGCCCTGGACCGCCAGGGTTCGGTCATGCAATAACGGAGATTCCCCATGGTTGACTGGATTCAGCTGGCCGGCATGGCCGGCAAAGCCATCAGCGCTGTCCGCGACTGGACGGACAGCCTGTCGCAGGAACGGGAAATCTTCATTCCCGACGGCATGATCAATACCGCCGTCACCGCCCTGCTGCCCAAGGACAGCGTGGTGAAATCGGTACTGGTGGAATGTCACGACGGTTTTGCCGACCTGGACATCCTGGCCAACCACGAAGGCACGGAGGTCAACATCCTGCTGACCTTCGAGCTGCAAAGCCTGACCATCAACCGCCACAAGCAGGCGGTGGCGCTGCGCGAACGGCAGCCGCCGGAACTGAGCTTCCGCTATTTCCCGTCCGCCTGGCACAAGGTCTGGCTGCTGCTGCAGGTCTGGGCCTGCCGCAACATCCTGCGCCAGCACCCGCTGCACCATGTGCTGCGCAAGACTGACGGCGTGGAAATCAGCAACGGCGTCTACCGCATCGACCTGTCGCTGTGGGTGCGGCAGAAGGCGGCGCTGATCGCCGCGCTGTATGCGGTGGACATCCGGCAGGCGACGCTGCGCGAGGGCGGTTTGCTGGTTCGCGGAGCGGCGAACGTGAAGTCGCTGGAAACGCTGCGCGGCCTGTACCAGGTGGCGGCGGGCACGGTCAGCCAGGTGCGCGAGGGCTTGTCGCGCTCCGAGTCGCGACCGTTACGGCCGGTCGGCCCCGAGTAACCCGTCCGCGACGCTCCTTTGGCTTCCCTTGGTATCATGGGCCCGGGATCCACCCGGGCCGTCACCCAACATTTCCTTCACACACCGTTTGCCAAACTGGCGGGATCATGAACCGGGGCGCTCCATGCGCCCCCTCCAGACCCGAACAACCAGCATGAACAAACAGGCCTACCGTATTGGCGAGCCCGCGCCATGGTTCGTTGCTCCTTCATCGGTAAATCCGGCTTTCCATTTCGACACGCTGGGCGGTCACCATATCGTGCTCTGTTTCCTGGGCGACTGCCGGAACCCTGCCGCACGCAGTATCCTCGAAAGCTTCCTGAATGCGCAGGCCGAACTGTCGCAGCGGGAGGTGGTGTTCCTGGCCGTGACCTGCAATCCGGATGACCAGCCGTTATCGAACCTGATTTCATATACCGGATACGTCAAATTCATCTGGGACTTCAACCAGCACGTCTCTTCGCTGTATGGTTGCATCGAGCACGACAGCGGGACGGCCAGCCGCTACCGCCCGGTAACCGTGGTCATCAATTCGCTGCTGCAGATCGCTGCCGCACTTCCCTGGCGGGATCCCTCCACCCATGCGTCCGACGTTCTGGACTATTGCCGGCGGCAACCTCAACGAATGACGGGCGTGGCCTTGGCGCAGGCGCCGGTCTTGAGAGTGCCGGGCGTGCTGTCCGCGGACGACTGCAGCATGCTGATCCGGCTTTACCGGGAAAGCGGAGGGAATCCTTCCGGCTTCATGCGCCTTGAATCCGGCCGCACGGTTCCGGCCTTCGACCCGGATTTCAAGCGGCGCAGGGATATCAGGCTCGAGGATCATCCGGACATGCAGCGCAGGGTCAGCCGACGCATCGAAACCCGTCTGCTGCCATACATACGCCACGCCCTGCGCTTCGATCCGACCCGCTTCGAGCGCTATGTGGTCGGATGCTATGACGCCCGTGACCACGGCACCTTTCTTCCCCACCGGGACAATACTTCCCCCGGAACCCGGCACCGGCGGTTCGCCATGTCCTTGCCGTTGAACGAGGACTATATCGGCGGCGACCTCCGCTTCCCGGAGTTCGGCATGCAGCGTTATCGCCCCGCTGCCGGGGAAGCGATTGTCTTTTCCGCGGCCTTGCTGCATGAAGTCACGCCGGTCACCCGGGGGGAACGATTCGTTCTGCTCTGCTTTTTCCATGATGAAGCGGATGCCAAGCTTCGCGGCCCTGACTCACAGGACTCCTGAGCGGCGGATATTGACCTTTGCCGCCGCGCGCGGCATGGTGTTGCCTCCCTCTTCATGCCAAGAAGCCAAGTAGCCGACATGTCCTCCCCTTCCCTGATGCAACGCGACCTGGCCGTGCTCTGGCACCCCTGCACGCAGATGCACGACCACGAAACCCTGCCGGTGATCCCGGTGGCGCGCGCCGCCGGCGTCTGGCTGACCGATACCGAAGGCCGGCGCTACATTGACGCCATCAGTTCGTGGTGGGTGAATATCTGGGGCCACGCCAACCCGCACATCAACGCCGCGCTGAAGGAACAGCTGGACACGCTGGAGCATGTGATCCTGGCCGGTTTCACCCACGAGCCGATCGTCAGTCTTTCCGAAAAGCTGGTGGCGCTGGCCCCGGCCGGCCTGAGCCGCTGCTTTTACGCCGACAACGGTTCCGCCGCTATTGAAGTGGCGCTGAAGATGTCGATGCACTGCTGGCGCAACCGCGGCGAAACCGCCAAGACCCGTTTCGTGGCGCTGTCGGGCAGCTATCACGGCGAGACGCTGGGGGCGCTGTCGGTGACCGATATCCCGCTGTTCTCGGAAACCTACGCGCCGCTGCTGACGCCGCAACTGCGCGTGCCCTCGCCGGACTGGACGCAGGCCCCGGAAGGGGTGACGCCGGAGCAGTTCGCCCGGCAACAGTTCGCCGTCATGGAGGAGTTGCTGAAGACCCGCCATGCCGAAATCAGCGCGGTGATTGTCGAGCCGCTGGTGCAAGGCGCGGCCGGGATGAAGATGTACCATCCGGTGTACCTGCGGCTGCTGCGCGAGGCCTGCAGCCGCTACGGCGTGCACCTGATTGCCGATGAGATCGCGGTCGGCTTCGGCCGCACCGGCAGCTTCTTCGCCTGCGAGCAGGCGGACATCACCCCGGACTTCCTCTGCCTGTCCAAGGCGCTGACGGCAGGCTACCTGCCGATGTCGGTGGTGCTGACCACCGACGAGGTCTACCAGACCTTCTACCACCGCTATGAAGCGCTGAAGGGCTTCCTGCATTCGCACAGCTTCACCGGCAACCCGCTGGCGGCGCGCGCCGCCCTCGCCTCGCTGGAGCTGTTCGCGCTGGACCCGCAACGGCAACAGCAGGCGGCGCTGGCGGCCGTCATGGCGGAGGAGCTGGCCCGGCTGCAGGGCCATGACCACATCCGGCAGATCCGCCAGACCGGCCTGATCGGCGCGTTCGACATGACGCAGCGCGGCGGCCTGCCCTTTGACTGGCGGGAACGGCGCGGGCTGAAGGTGTTCGAGGCGGCGCTGCGTCAGGGCGTGCTGCTGCGGCCGATCGGCAATACGGTGTACTTCATGCCGCCCTACGTGATGACCGCCGATGAATTGCGCCATGTCATCCGCACCGCCGCCGGGGCGGTGGAAGAGGCCTGCGCCGCCCCGGCCGCAGGCCACGACAACGGCTTCAGCCTGCCCTGACCACGCCGTGGGCTAACGTTCGTGCAGCGCCTCGTCGGCGCTGCGGCGCAAAGGCTTCAGCACGAAGTTGGCCACCGTGCGCGAACCGGTGATGATCTCGACGGAAGCCGTCATCCCCGGACGGATGTCGAGCATCTTCCGCCCCTTGGGCACCAGCCCGTCCGTTTCGACATGTACGCGGTAATAAGGCTTGTCATCGCGCCGGTTGTCATCTTCCAGCGTGTCGGGACTGATATAGGTGACATGCCCCTTGAGCGAACCGTACAGGGTGTAGTCGTAGGCATCCAGCTTGATGTTGGCGCGCAGGCCGTTGTGCAGGAAGGCCACGTCCGCCGGACGCACCCGCGCCTCAACAATCAGCACGTCATCGCTGGGCACGATTTCCAGCAGTTCCTCACCGGCCTTGAGCACGGCGCCCAGGGTGGTGAAGCGCACGTTCTTGACGATGCCCGACATCGGCGCACGCAGGTAGGTGGATTGCAGCGCCTGGTTGCGCTGCGCGTAGACCTGCTCGCTTTGCGCCAGATCCGCCTGGGCGTTGGCCAGTTCCTTTTGCGCATCCTGGCGGAAGGCGTTGCGCTTGTTGGTCAGCTGGGCGCGCAGGTCGCCGACCTGCTGGCGGGCCTTGAGGATTTCCGATTGCGCCGCGTCGCCGGAAGCCTCCAGCTTGAGGAGCAGGTCCAGTCCCTGCTGCGCCAGCGCGATGGATTGCTCCAGCGCCGACAGTTCCTCGCGCTGCGCCTGCTGTCGTTTCTCGTAGAGCGCCCGTTGCGATTCCATGATCTCCGGATGTGCATGCACCGACGCCGGGAAGCGCAGCGGCAGGCCGCTCAGCTCGGCGGTCAGGCGCTCGATGGTGGCGTGCAGGGCGACCATTTTCGCCTCGACCTCGTCGGTACTCGCCTGGAAGCGCACCGGATCGAGTTCGGCGATCAGGTCGCCGGCGCGCACCGCCTGCCCTTCCTTGACATGCAATAACTTCAGGATGCCGCCGTCCACGGACTGCACCACCTGCGAACGGCTGGAAACGATGACCGTGCCGGGCGCCCGGACCTGCTCCTCCACGGTGGCCACGGCGGACCAGACGCCCAGGACGGTCAGGAACAGGATGGCGGCGATCAGGACTGCATCGCGGTAACGGGTGGTGACCGGCCGGGCCGGGGCCAGCAAACGCCGGATATCGGGAGTCATGCCTGTCCCTCCCCGGCGATGCGGCGGCCCGGTTGGGCGGGTGGCTGGCTGCGCACCTGCTGGGTGGGGACATCGGCGCGGATCCGGCCGTCATCCACCACCAGCGTGCGTTGCGAAAGTTCGACCCAGCCCATGCGGTGCGTGGTGAAAATCACCGTCACGTCAGGCGGCAGTGCCTTCAGCAAGGTCTGCACCAATTGCTCGGACTCCCGGTCCAGACTGGCGGAAGGCTCGTCCAGCAGCCAGATTTTCGGTTGTTGCAGCACCAGCCGGGTAATGCCGATCAATTGCTTCTGGCCGCCGGACAGACCGACGCCGCCTTCACGGATCTGGGTATCCAGGCCCTGCGGCAGGCGCGCAGCGAAACGGTCGAGCCCGGTGGCCCGCAAGGCCTCGCGCAGCCGCTCCTCGGAAGGCTGGTCCAGACCCAGCGTCAGGTTCTCGCGCAGGGTGCCGCCAAACAGGCGCACTTCCTGGGGCAGGAAACCCACGGTTTGCCGCAGCCAGCCGAGACGACAAACCTGCAGGTCCAGCCCGCCGATCCGGACCACGCCCTGCGCGGGAGTACCCAGACCGGCCATCAGCCGCAGCAGCGTACTTTTGCCGCTGCCGTTGCGTCCCAGCACGGCGATGCGCTGCCCCGCCGGAATCCTTAACGACGGCACCGCCAGGATCGACTCCTGACCTTCCTCGTAGGCATAGTGGACATCCTCCAGGACCAGATCGTGCGGCTCGACCGTGCTGCCCGCGCGCTGACCGTCATCGCCCGGACGCGACAGCAGGCGGTCCAGCACATGCAGGGCGTGCCGCGCATGCTGCCACTGCACGAGGATGCCGGTCAGCTGGATGGTGGACCCCATGGCGCGCTGCGCCAGGATCGAACAGGCGATCAGGCCGCCGGTGGTCAGTTCGCCGGCCTCGATGCGGAACACTCCGACCACCAGCACCAGCACGTAAGCCAATTGCTGGAAGGCGCCGGAAATGTACTGCGCCTGGCTGCTCAGCTTGCGCATCCGTTCCCCGTTATCGGCCAGGTCGCGGGTCAGACGCTGCCACAAGGCGCCGAAGCGCCACTCAGCGCCGGTGGCCTTCAGGCTTTCCGCGCCGGATACCGCCTCGATCATCACCCCCTGCCGCAAGGCGTTTTCCTCGACCTGGCGGTTCTGCAGCCTGGCCAGCGGCTTGCGCACGGCCAGGCCGACGCCGATACAGACCGGCAGCAGGCACAGCGGCACCAGCGCCACGTAATTGCCCAGCACCGCGACCATGGCGATGAAGAACAGGATGAACGGCATGTCAGCCATGGCGAACAGGGTGCTGGAGGTCAGGAAGGCCTTCACCGACTCGTAGTCGCGGATCTGCCCGATCAGCATGCTGGCCTGCGCCGGACGGCGATCCAGCTTCAGGGCCATCATCTTTTCAAAGAAATATTGCGACAGCGCTTCGTCGATGCGTTTCGAGGTGGCTTCCATCAGCCCCAGCCGCACAAACTTGAACGCCAGGTCGAAAAGGATGGCCAGCAACACGCCGCTGGCCAGCGCCCACAGGGTCGGGTAGGAAAAGTTCGGCACCACCCGGTCGTAGACCTGCATGGCGAAGATGGAACTGACCACCGCCAGCAGGTTGATGAACACGGTCGCCGCGCCGATGCGGGCGAACAGCGGCCAATGCTCGCGCAACACCGCCCGGATCGCGGCGCTGGCGGGCCGGCCTTCGTCTTCCGCTTCCGCGACCGGCGCGCGCGCGCCGCCGGCCGGAAACGGTGCGTACAGCATGTCGCCGTCCGCAACGCCGCCCTCGCCCGGCGAGGCCAGTATCTCCAGGTGGCCGTTACGCCAGCACAGCGCCGGGAAATGTTCGCGGCCGGCCAGCGACAGCGGTACGCGCCCCAGGGCCTCGTGCGGAAAAAGGATGGTCCAGGCCGTGGTCACGCTTTCTTCCGGGCTGACACCCAGGCAACGCTCCAGCGTATGCGCCACTTCGCTGGCGGCCAGCAGATGACCTCTCCGGGCGGCATAGGCGCGCAGGGTTTCGCCAATCTGGCGCAGGCGCACCGGCTCGAAAACCGCTTCGGTCATGGCGTCAGCCCTCCGGCGCCGTCCGGTGATATCCCGGTCTGATTCACATCCTTCTCCACGATGCGGTCCCAGTACAGTCCGGCCAGCGCCAGTTTGGCGTTGGCCTGCCAGAGATTACGGCGTTGGTCCACCAGTTGCAGGCGGGTTTCATGGACTTCGCGCTGGGCGTTCAGCACTTCCAGCCAGCTTTTGCGCCCGGCCTCGAACTGGCGCAGGAAACTTTCGACGACCTTGTCGGCCGCCTCGACAGCGGCGGCCTGCTGTTCCATCTGCACCGAAGACATGCGCCATTGGGCGTGCGCCATGTTGATCGCGGAGCTGATATCGCGCCGGGCGCTTTCCACCGCCGCCTGGGCCGCGTCAACCCGCTGCCGTCCGGCCTGCCAGCCCTGATAGGCCTTCACCCCGCCGTCGGTCTGGTATTGCAGGGTCAGCTGCGTTTCCGGCTCGGCGGTGCTGTCGCCGCCCACAGGGCGTACATAGCGCAACGCCACTTCCGGCGACAGCCCGGAGCGCTTGATCCGGGTGTCGGCCTGCTCGCGGCTGACCGCCGCCTGGGCGTAGACCAGATCCGGGTGGGCCTGAAGCGCGCGCTCCAGCGCCCGACCGGCCTCCTCCGCCGTCAGCAGCGAACCGGTGTCCGGCCAGCCCGAAGGCAGGCCGTCCGCGCCGGTCAGCGCCCTGAACTGCGCCTCGGCGGCGCTCAGCCCCGCCTGGTTCATTTCCAGGCTGGCCTCCGCCTGCCGGATCCGGCTGATGATGCTGACCACATCGGACTGTGGCGAGGCCCCGGCGTCGGCGCGGCGGCGGATCATCCCCGACAGGCCCTCCAGCACCTCGCGGTAGCGCCGCCACAGCTCCGCCTGCTCACGGTAGGCCACCACCGAGAAATAGGACTCGGTCAGGCGCAGGCCCAGTTGCAGGCGCGCCTTCTGCAAGTCCGCCACGGCCAGCGCCTGCACGGCCTTGGCGCTGTCAATGGAAGCCAGGGTCTGGCCGCCCTGCCACAGCGGCATGACGGCGCGGACGACATAATCGCTGCCGCCGTCGCGGTTGCTGCGCACCAGATCCGTCTGCAGGTACGGCCAGAAACCGCTGTAGGCGGCGGTGCGGTCATAACCGGCCGCCTTGATCGCCGCTTCCGCCCGGCGGATATCCGGATGGTTGCGCCACAACTGCGCCAGGGATTGGCCGACCGAGTCGGCATGCAGCGGCGCAATCTGGCAGACCAGCGCCAGCCAGACCGCCAGGCGCAAAAGCCGCCGCCGGAACGGGTAATGGGAACACGAATCACGCACGCAGGAAAGCTCCGCAATGAAACACGCCAGACCCGGATTCCGGGTCTGGCGTCAGGGGTGGATAAAGCGTGTCAGACGCCGGTCAGAGCGGACCCGGACCGTGATCGAAAATCTCCTGCGCGGTGAGACGCAGCAACTCCGTCGAACCGGCATCCGAGTAGACGACCATGACATCGTCCGCGCCAAGCGCACTGACGGCATAATTTCCGTTGCCGAGATTATCAAAGAAGTCGTCAATGCGGATGCCCTGATCGGGAGTATCGCCGATCTGGATGTACAGGTCGGGATGTTCGTCCATCTCATCCAGCATCGACATCACGATCGTCAGGTCTTCCGGCGCCGCAGGCGCATTGATGATGGCGACCGTATCGGCGCCATCCGTCTCTGCGTTGTCGGAATCATTGAAGATGCTGTCATCGCCGTCCTGACCGTAACGGTAAACGTAGGTGTCGTCCCCCTGTCCGCCGTTCAACTCGTCATCACCGGCACCGCCGTCCAGGGAGTCATTCCCGTCCGCGCCAAACAGCACGTCATAATCGGCGCTGCCGGTCAGGCTGTCGTCCCCAGCCTGACCATAACCGATAACCCCGTATTCCTGTTCCGGCGTGCTCAGGTCGGACACGGTCTGGTCATCAAAGACCAGCTCGCTGATCTTCATGCTGCCGAAACCGTAACCTGCCTGGGCTTCGTCATAGTAATGGCCCCAGACAGTCACGCCTTCGCCGGTTTCAACGCCGTTGTCATCCAGCAGCGAAACCACCAGATCCGCGCCGCTGCGGACAATCAGGGCGTGATCGCGGGTAATGCCGTCAAAGACGATCCGGTCATAACCGGGATTGTTCAGGCCGGGCAGGTCGGTCCACTGGTCAATTTCGTCATTACCGTCGCCGGTCGTGAAGACATAGACATCGTCGCCCTCACCACCGGCCAGCTCATCGAAGCCGGAGCCGCCGATCAGGGTGTCGTCGCCGGCTTCGCCTTCCAGATGGTCATCCTCGCTGCCGCCGGACAGGACATCGTTGCCGCCGCCGCCCCGCATCCAGTCAAAACCGGCGTCGCCGATCAGGATATCGGCCGCGCCGTCATCAACGCGTTGCCAGGTGTCCGGGCCGGTCTGGATGAATCCGTCCCCGATCAGGGAGTCGTCGCCGTCACCGCCGAGGACGGTATCCTCGCCATTGCCGCCTTCCAGATCGTCATTCCCTTCCATGCCCTCGATCAGGTCCATGCCGCCACCGCCATAGAGGAAGTCATCCCCCGGCGTACCGACAAGATGATCGTCACTGTCCAGTCCCAGGGCGATTTCATAGACCTGCAACGCGGTATAGCGCTCCAGTTCCGTCACACCCTCGTCGCTGTAGAGGATGAAGGTATCGGCTGCCGCCATCGGACTCAGGAACAGGTTGCCGGACTCATCCCGCGAGAAGAAGTCCTCGATGGTGATGCCCTGCTCGCCGTCCGGACCGATGAGAATGGTCAGATCCGGATTGTTGCCGTTGAAGGGGTCAAAATGGAAGCTGAAATCACGGGCATCCGGATCGGCCGGGACATTGAAGAGTTTGAAGACATCCGCGCCGTCGTCATCGAGTATGTCGAGATCATTGAAAATATCGTCATGCCCGTCAGTCCCATAACGGTACACAAAGACATCATCCCCGGAACCGCCGGACATGCCGTCATTGCCGCCGCCGCCGTCGATCACGTCGTTGCCGCCGCCGCCGAACAGCACATCATCATCGGCGGAGCCGTTCACCTGGTCATCACCGGCCTGACCGTACACCACCGTTCCCAGCACCAGGTCGGGTTCGCTGAAATCGGTCAGGGTCATGTCATCAAACACCACCTGGCCGATGGCGAAGCTGCCGAAGCCGTATCCGGCCTGGCTCTCGTCGTAGTAGTGACCGTCAACCACCGCGCCATCGCCGGTTTCGTTACCGGCGTCATCAAGGAAGCGGATTTCCAGCGACAGACCGTTACGGACGATCAGGGCATGATCGCGGGTGACGCCTTCCAGACGGAGGATGTCGTAACCGGGATCGTTGGGAACCGCCTCATCGGTGCCGCGATCCTGATCGATGTTATCCATCCCTTCGCCGGCCCGGACCACATAGACATCATCGCCCTGGCCGCCTTGCAGTTCGTCGTCTCCCAGACCGCCGGCCAGCAGGTCGCTCCCGGCATCGCCTTGCAGAGAGTCATCGCCGTCGCCGCCGCTCAGCTGGTCATCGCCGTCACCGCCGGACAGGTAGTCATGCCCGGCGCCGCCGTCGAGGAAGTCGGATGAACCGTCATCCACCCGGTCCCAGGTATTCGGGCCGGTCTGGACGAAACCGTAGCCATGCAGGGTATCGTCGCCATCGCCGCCCTGCAGGGTGTCCGATCCGTCCTCGCCCTGCAGGTTGTCATTGCCGCCGCGCCCTTCAATCAGGTCGTTGCCGCCATGACCGGCAATGAATTCATCCGCCGGGGTGCCGATCAGGTGGTCATCGCCCTCGGTCGCATTCAGCATCGACAGCCGGGAAACCACATCGTCAAACAGCAGTGTAGTGCCGTCATCCAGCACAAAGGCATCGACGCGGGCGGCGGCCGAGGCGAAATAATCCTGGATGAGCAGGCCGTCGCTGTCATTACCGACCCGGACCTGCAGGGAGCCGTTCGCCACGGAGAACGAAAGATCGGCCTCGGTGATGCCCGGCCCGAAGCGGACCGTGTCGAAGGTGGACTTCACCGCCTCGTTGATATTGAGGACATAGTTGCCGGTATCGTTGCCGTAACCGCCGACATAGGCCTTGTAGGTCATGCCCTCCTGCGCCGTGAAGTACAGCAGCGGCAGACGCCCCTCGCCGCTGTCGTCATCCATCGCCACGACATTGCCGTTCTGGTCCAGCACCTTGATCAGGGAGTCGAAGGTGCTGTCCACGGTCAACTGGTACAAGGCCCCGGCCGTCAGGGGCGGCAGGTCGATGCTGTCCACCGAGGTTGCGTAGTGGTACGGGTCGGGATCCAGGATTTCGTTGCCGTCCCGCAGCTTGCCGGAGTATGTGGCCACCGGGTTGACAGCGCTCATGGCGGCGGCATCAAAGTTGTTGATGAAGTCCTGGCCGTCACCGAGGTTGAAGACATAGGCATCGCTGCCTTCACCGCCTTCCAGATTGTCACCGCCCTCGCCGCCGATGAGGGTATCCTGACCGGCGCCTCCACGCAGGTTGTCGCTGTCCTGGCCGCCATACAGCAAGTCATCGCCATCGTCACCCATCAGGGCGTCATAGCCGCTACCGCCGTGAAGGGTGTCATCGCCGCCATGCCCTTCAACCGTGTCATCGCCGCCCAGGGCGTCAAGTTCGGCAGGCAGGTCGGAATCGACAATATAGTCATCCCCCTCGGTGGCGATCACCGCAATGGCGTTGACCTCGCCGACCGTCAGCGTCAGGCCGCTGCCGTCGGTGAAGCGGATTTCATCAATCGGGAACCGGACATCGGTGCTGGAGAAGTACTGCTGCACGTAGAGGCTGTCCGCGCCACCGCCGATCTCGATGCGGAGATCCTCACCGATGCGGTGGAACACCACGTCGGCCGGAGCGATGTCCGCACCCAACTCGATCACGTCGAAGCCGGAACCCGCCGGAACCGGCACATAATCTCCGGCATCGTTATAGTAGGAGGCGTCGTAGTCGTAATTTTCCACCCGATCCTGGCCGTCTCCCCGATTGAAGACGTAGGTGTCGTTGCCGGACTCTCCGCGCAGGTAATCATTATTTCCCGCACCGCCCGACAAGCGGTCGTTGCCGGCTCCGCCGATTAGCGCCTCGTTGGCCGCCGCTCCGCCGGAAACGGTGTCATCACCGCTATCACCGCTCAGGTATCCGCCTCCGCCGCCATTCAGCAGCGTGTCATTGCCTTCTCCGCCATAGAGGTAATTGTAGCCCTCACCGCCATCCAGGGTGTCATTGCCGTTCTCGCCGAACAGCGAGTCATCACCGGTGTTGCCGGAAATATGATCATTGCCGGCGCGACCCCAGACCTGATCATTGCCGGCCAGGGCATCAAAGGTATTGGCGCTGTCGCTGAGGGTAATGGTGTCATCGCCCTCGGTGGCCTCGATCATGCGTACTTCGATTTCCGCCACATCCCAGGTCGTACCATCGGCAAAGCGGATGGCGTCAATCGGCCAGCGGGCATTCCAGGAGTCGCTGCCGGTATCGGCAAACTGGTTGTACACGGTGATCGAATCGTCACTGCCAATGCCGCCGATGTAAACCAGCAGGTCATCGCCGGAACGCCTGAGAACGACATCTTCCGGAACAATGCCTTCACCCAGCAGGATAATGTCCGCACCCGCGCCCTTGACATAGTCCTGCAGGGAGTCATCCCAGTAGTAGTCACTGTTATGGATGTAATCCTGACCGTCACCGAGGTTGAAGACATAGGTGTCGCTGCCCTCGTCGCCGCGAAGGGTATCCGAGCCGCCGCCGCCCGCGAGCATGTCGTCGCTCGCACCGCCTTCCAGGTAGTCGTTCCCGGCGCCGCCGGTCAGGATATCGCGGCCGTTATCGCCGGCCAGCGATCCGCCGTCATCGCCATTGATCAGCGTATCGTCGCCCTCGCCGCCGGACAGGTAGTTCGAACCCGCGCCGCCTTCCAGGGTGTCGTTACCGTTCTCGCCATAAAGCGAGTCATCACCGTCATTGCCCTGCAGGCGGTCGTTGCCGCCGCGCCCATAGACCGTGTCGTTGCCGGCCAGGGCGTCCAGGGTATTGTCCCGGTCGGTGAGCGTCATTTGGTCATCGCCCTCGGTGGCGGCGATGATGCGCTCCTCGATTTCCGCGAAGTCCCACGTCGTCCCGTCGGCAAAGACAATGGCGTCCACCGGCCACCGGGCATTCCATCCGTCGGCACCCGGGTCAGCGAAATGACTGTAGACGGTGATCGAGTCGCTGCCGCCGATACCGCCGATGTAAACCAGCAGGTCATCGCCTGAACGCCGCAGGATCACGTCCTCGGGGGTGATGCCCTCGCCCAGGCGGATGATGTCCTGTCCCGCACCCTTGACGTAGTCCTGCAGGCCGTCATCCCAGTAGTAGTCGCTGTTGTGGATGTAGTCCTGACCATCACCGAGGTTGAAGACGTAGGTATCATCGCCCGCATCGCCGGTCAGGGTGTCGTTGCCCGCGCCGCCAAGCAGGGTATCGTTGCCTTCGCCTCCCGTCAGGTTCTCATTGCCCGCTCCGCCGGTCAGGCTGTCCCGGCCGCCTTCGCCGCTCAGGTTGCCGCCGTCAGCGCCGTTGATCAGCGTATCGTTGCCCTCGCCGCCGGAGAGGTAGTTATAGCCTGCGCCCCCTTCCAGCGTGTCGTTACCGTCCTCGCCGTAAAGCCAGTCATCACCGTCATTGCCCAGCAGGCGATCATCGCCGCCGCGACCGTAGACCGTATCGTTTCCGGCCAGGGCATCCAGGATGTTGTCGGCATCCCCGAGGGTGAGCGTGTCGTCACCCGTTGTCGGCGCAATGATCGTGGCGGGGGCGGCATCCACACCTACCGGAGTCAATGCCGCGACCTGCGCCATCAGCCCGGCCAGATCGGCATTTCCGGTGATGGCGATGTCCAGAACAGCCGAGTTGTATTCGAAAGTGCCAGCCACCAGACCCCTGCTTTCCGCGATCAGCTGCGCGGCCGCGACCACATCCGGATCCAGATCGTCCAGCGACACCAAGTGCAGCGGGAAGTCGCGGTTGGTGAACGTTTCAGTGTTTTCACCGGCTTCGTAGACAAACAGCGAGCTGTCCTGGGTGACACGCCAGCTCTCGGCGTAGGTTTCATAGAAGTCGGTGACGCTGATGGGCTGGCTGAGCACGGTGCCGTCGCGCAGCCGCAGGTCATCTTCCATGCCGCCGTCGCCGTTGCCCAGCAGCCCGCTAACGGTCACGCCGTTGGCGATGAAGATGGTGGTCGCGTTCGCCGAGGCGTAGGGGTTGACCCAAAGATCATTACCGGCGCCGTCGCTAATGACGTAGGTGCCGTCGGCGCGCAGCGTCACCGACCCCGTTCCGACCGCCAGACGCTCACCGGCATCCAGCACGACCGTCACGCCGTTGACCATCAGCGGATTCGCCTGGCCCGAATAGATGCCGACGACCTCGTCGCCGAACTTCATGGCGGTGGCGGTAATGCCGGAGACGCTGGTGCCGATGGCGGCCGTGCGCATCTGGATCTCGAAGGTATCGCTCTTGACGTAGGTGAATTCCCCGACCGCCTGGAAGTCATAGGCCAGGCTGTCAAAGGTGCGCATGTGCGGGTCGCCGGAACCGCTACCGGAACGGCGGTCATCCGCGATATCAACCGATAGCTCTGCCTGCACCTGATGACCGTGGCTGTCCTGCACGGTGTAGGTCACGGTATCGGTGCCGACATAACCGTTGGGTGTGTAGATCAGGGAGCCGTCTGGATTGACCTGCACGTTGCCGCCGTACTGTGCATGTGCGCTGACGACCGTCAGCGGGTCGCTTTCCGCATCCGAATCATTGGCCAGCACATCCACTACCACCGCCGTGGTCCGGTCGGTCGCGGCCGAGTCATTGTTGGCCACGGGGGCGTCATTGACGCCGTTCACCGTGATGGTGACAGTTGCCGCGTTGCTGACCAGGTCCCCGTCGTTGGCCACGTACTGGAAGCTGACCGTGCGGCTTTCACCATCATCCAGAGCCTGGTCGGCGGCGGTCGGCGCATAGCTGTAGCTGCCGTCGGGATTGAAGGTCAGCCCTTCCGGCGCATCACCGACAACGGCATAGGTCAAGGCATCGCCGTCGGCATCGCTGGCCGAAACCGCGCCGCTGATCGCCGCATCATCCTCGCTGCCGGAAACCGCGCTGTCCTCCGCCACGGGCGGCTCGTTCCAGCTGATGGTCACCGTCACGGTCGCCGGGGCGCTGTCGACGCTGCCGTCATTGGCCACATACTGGAAGGTCATCACCCGGCTTTCGCTGCGGCTGAGGTCCAGATCGGATGGCAGCGGGGTCACCGCGAAAGTACCGTCGCTGTTGAAGACCACCCCCTCCGGCGCGTCGCCGAGCAAGCTGTACGTCAGGCTGTCGCCGTCCACATCAATGGCGGAGACATCGCCGCTGATCACGGCATCATCCGGACGCCCCTTGAGTGATTCATCGGATGCGACCGGCGCATCATTGCTGCCGTCAATCGTCACCGTCACCGTCGCGGGGGCACTATTGGCGTCGCCGTCATTGGCCACGTACTGGAAGGTCACGACACGGCTTTCGCCGTCGTCCAGACCCTGATCCGACGCCAGCGGCGTCACCGAGAAGGTCCCGTCCGCGTTAAAGGTCACGCCTTCGGGAGCCGCGCCGACCAGGGCATAGGTCAGGGATTCAACATCGACGTCCGAGGCCGCCGGGACGCTGCCGGTAATGGTCGCGTCATCTTCCGACCCCGAAGCCGAGGCCTCACCGCCACTGACCGGAGCATCGTTTACGCCGGTGATCGTCACCGTGACCGTCGCCGGGGCGCTGTCGGTCGTGCCGTCATTCGCCACGTACTGGAAGGTCACGACACGGCTTTCGCCGTCGTCCAGACCCTGATCCGACGCCAGCGGGGCCACCGAGAAGGTCCCGTCCGCGTTAAAGGTCACGCCTTCAGGAGCCGAGCCAACCAAGGCATAGGTCAGGGATTCAACATCGACGTCCGAGGCGGACGGGACGCTGCCGGTAATGGTCGCGTCATCTTCTGAGCCGGAAGCCGAGGCCTCACCGCCGCTCAACGGGGCATCGTTCGCGCCGGTAATGGTGACTGTAACCGTCGCCGGGGCGCTGTCGGTCGTGCCGTCATTGGCCACGTACTGGAAGGTCACGACACGGCTTTCGCCGTCGTCCAGACCCTGATCCGACGCCAGCGGCGTCACCGAGAAGGTCCCGTCCGCGTTAAAGGTCACGCCTTCAGGAGCCGAGCCAACCAAGGCATAGGTCAGGGATTCAACATCCACATCTGACGCCGCCGGGACGCTGCCGCCGATCGTCGCGTCATCTTCCGAACCGGAGGCCGAGGCGGCGGAAGCCACCGGGGCATCGTTGACGCCGGTAATGGTGACCGTCACGGTGGCCGGGGCGCTGTCGGTCGTGCCGTCATTCGCCACGTACTGGAAGGTCACGACACGGCTCTCGCCGTCGTCCAGACCCTGGTCCGACGCCAGCGGGGCCACCGAGAAGGTGCCGTCCGCGTTGAAGGTGACCCCGGCCGGGGCCGAACCCACCAACGCATAGGTCAAGGATTCGACGTCAACATCCGACGCCGCCGGGACGCTGCCCGTGATCGTGGCATCATCTTCCGACCCCGAAGCCGAGGCCTCGCCGCCGCTGACCGGAGCATCGTTTACGCCGGTGATCGTCACCGTCACCGTGGCCGGGGCGCTGTCCGATGTTCCGTCATTCGCCACAAAAGTGAACGTGAACTGACGGCTCTCACCCGAATCCAGCGCCTGATCGGAGGGCTGGACATCCACGCGGAACGAACCATCCTCGTTGAGGACCAATCCGGCGGGCGTCGTGCCCACCAGTCGATAGGTCAGGCTGTCTCGATCCGCATCGCTGGCGATCAGTTGCCCCTCCATGCCCGCCTGATCTTCGGTCATGGTCAGTTCAAGATTCTGTGCAACCGGCGACACCTCATCATTGCCGGCGCCGTCGGTACGGACATGATCCACCGCCGCGCCCCACACGGGAATATAAACCAGTCCGATCCAGCCATACGCCCCCAGACCTGCCAGCAAACCACCCGCAGCCCCCGCACCGCCCGCCGCACCTGCGGCACCGGCCGTTCCGGCACCACCACCATCCACCACGGTTCCGGCCACCCCGCCCGCATCCGCCACCACAATGCCGGTATCAGTGACCACCGCGCCGTCCGCCAGCGGCGAAACATCATGCTCGGTCACAGCGGCCGGGTCGGTTTCCAGGAGGTCCTTGCGAAGCGGAAGCTTCTTTCCGGAAAGCGCGGATGAAAGGGCGGAAGTCGGAACGTTGGCGGGTGTCGGGGCGGGGGTGCGCATAGTAATATTCCCTGTATGGTTATTGTTGAGCCTTCATACTTTTAGCACCTGAAGCTAAGTGCGGCAATACGAAACCGGTTCCACCTTTCCACCCCTCATGCAGACGATCAAAGAATGACTCGCCTTTATACACCCGTGCCCCTGGCCACCGGCGTCGAAATCGACCTTCCCGAAGACGCCGCCCATCACTTCATCAAGGTGCTGCGCGCCCGCAGCGGCGATCGCGTCCGTCTTTTCAACGGCGAAGGCGGCGAATATCAGGGCGTGCTTAGCCGCGTCGACAAGAAATCAGCGGGTGTCATGCTGGAAAACTTTGACGCGGATGACCGCGCCTCGCCGCTGCCGGTTCATCTGGGGCTGGTGATTTCCAAGGGCGACCGCTTCGACTGGGCCCTGCAAAAGGCGGCCGAACTGGGCGTGACCGCCGTAACCCCGCTGTTCAGCGAACGCTGCGAGGTGCGGCTGGGCGAGGAGCGCCAAGACAAGAAGCTGGGCCACTGGCAACGGGTGGTGATCAGCGCCTGTGAACAGTGCGGACTGAACCGGGTTCCGGTGGTTCACCCTCCGCAGGCGCTGACCGACTGGCTGCCACGGGTCGATGCGGTTGCCCGCTTCGTGCTGGCGCCGGGCGTGGAGCCGGTCGTGCTGCCGTCGGAGCGGCCGGACTCGGTGGCGCTGCTGGTAGGGCCGGAAGGCGGTCTGTCCGCCGCCGAGATCGCCGCCGCCAATTGCGCCGGATTCCGCAACTGGCGTCTGGGGCCGCGCGTGTTCCGCACCGAGACGGCGCCAGTAGCGGCGCTGGCGGTTCTGCAGTGGACTTACGGCGACTTCCAGGACTGAAATTCGCTAACCCGGTCACATTCGGCGGGACACAATTCCCCGGCAGGTGGCAAGTTGCCGGGACCCATGCTACAGAGTAAGCTGAAATGATTCCCACGCAGCCAGCTGCCGGTCTCATGACGGAGTATGAACCGATGAAAGCCTTGTCCGCCGCCACTCAGATTCCCGATCCCTACCGGGCCGGGGCGGACTTGGGCGACGCGCTGAAAGCCTTGCAGCCGGAAGTGGTGTTCCTGTTTTCCACCATTGACCTGGCCAACGGCCCGCTGCTGCTGGAAGGCCTGCGTGATGCGCTGGAAGCGCCGGGCTGCCTGATCATCGGCAACAGCGGCGACGGCCTCTATACGCCCGACGGCTGCAGCGAATTCGGCGCAACGGCGCTGGGCCTGAACAGCGGCGGCGCGGTGCGCTGGCAACTGTCGATCGGTCGCCGCGTCACCGCCGATCCGGTGGCCGCCACCCGCGAGGCGATGCGGGCGCAACAGGGCGCATCCCTCGCTTTCCTGATCTCCGACTTTCATGCCGACGCCTCGCTGGTGGAATCCGTACTGGAACACGAGGTGCCTTTCCCGGTGATTGGCGGTTTCGCCGCCGACGACCAGCAATGGCACCAGTGCGCGCTCTACGCCAACGGCGAGGTGCTGACCGACTGCGTGGTGGCGCTCGGCGCGCACGGCCTGATCCGCTTCAGCATCCATGTCGAGAACACCATCAGCCCGGTGGGGCAGCCCGGCCGGGTCGAGGCGGCGTCCGGCACCCGCATCGACACCATCAGCGGCATGCCCGCCATGCAGTTCATCGAGCGCGAGACCGGCAAGCCGGTGCTGCGCAGCGATCGCGGCATTACCTCGCTGACCCTGACCGACCATGGGCCCGAGCCCCTGAAGCGCCTGCGCGCCATTGCCCAGGACATCGGCCAGTCGAAGCAGAGCCTGCAACTGTACGGCGGCATCCGTGCAGGGCAGGATGTCCAGGTCTGCGTGGCCAATCCGGAACAGATCATCCGCGAGGTGGAGCGGATCGCGGGTGAAGCCGCCGCGAAGGGCGCGGTTCAGCCCGCCGCCGCCCTGATCATCAGCTGCGCCGGACGCAAGTCACTGCTGGGGGCGGCGGTGCACCGCGAAGTCGATGCCGTCAACCGCCGCCTGCCGGGATTGCCGCTGGCCGGTTTTCCTTCGCTGGGGGAAATCGCCCCCTTGCCCCGGAGCGGCGGTTACAGCCCCAACCTGTTCCACAACATGACCTATGTCCTGCTGCTGATCGGCTCATGAATACCCTCTTCCTCAGCACCTTCGACCCGCCGCCGCCCGGCTTCACCGCCGGCGATCCCGGCCGCAAGCAATTGCTGACCAGTGTCTTCGCCCTGGTGACCGACACGCCGCAAACCTACCTGCAGCGGGTGGAAGACCGGCTGGATCAGGTCAAGGGCATTCTGGTGGTGCCCGGCGAAGGCTGTGAATTGTCGGCGGTGGGCGCCTCGTTCTGGATCATGCACGTGCCGGCTCAGGCCTGGCCGCAACTGACCCACATCGTCACGCCGCTGTTGACCACCCTGACCAGGCTCTGTGACGTCCAGGACCGCACCGGCGACCTGGAGCGCAGCCTGACGCGGCGTGAACGCGATCTGGATCGCTTGCAGGACGATTACCAGCGTGCCACCTCCGCCCTGCTCGACAAGGTGCGGCACCTGTCCGAGGCCGAGGCTTCAATCCGGCATCTCAACCAGGTGCTGGAGGAACGGGTCAACGAGCGGACCGTGGCGCTGGAAATCCTCAATACCGAACTGCGTCAGGCCAAGGAGCTGGCGGAAGCGGCCAACGAGGCGAAAAGCCTGTTCCTGGCGATGATGAGCCACGAGATCCGCACGCCGATGAACGGCGTGATCGGCATGCTCGACCTGCTGAAGGAAACCCCGCTCGACAGCGACCAGCACAAGATGCTGGATACGGTGCGCGACTCGTCCTTCGTGCTGCTCAACCTGATCGACGACATCCTCGATTTCTCGAAGATCGAGGCCGGACGACTGGAGCTGGAGCGGGTGGCGTTCTCGCTGATGGATGTGGTGGAAGGCGTGGCGGAAACGCTGATGCCGAATGTCACACGCAAGCACCTGGCGTTCAGCTGCCGCGTTGACCCGGCCATTCCCGACCGCCTGATCGGCGATCCGGTGCGCCTGCGGCAGGTGCTGTTCAACCTGTGCGGCAACGCCATCAAGTTCACCGAGGCCACCGGCCGCAAGCGCGGGCTGGTCAAGCTGCACGCCGAGGCGGTGATGGTGGAACAGGACCGCGCCACCATCGACCTCTTTATCGAGGATGACGGCATCGGCATGCCGCAGGACGCCGTCGACCGGCTGTTCACCCCCTTTACCCAGGCCGACAGTTCCACCTCGCGCCATTACGGCGGCACCGGACTGGGGCTGTCGATCTGCAAGCGGCTGGTCGACCTGATGGGCGGGCGCATCCAGGTCACCAGCCGCCCCGGCGAGGGCAGCAGCTTCCGCGTACGGCTGGGGTTGCCGCTGGCGCCGCGCCAGCCGGTTTTTGACCAGCCGTCCCTGCAAGGCGTGCCGGTCATCGCCGTGATCGCCGACGACGAGCTGCGCGGCGCGGCCGTTCGTTACCTGGAATACTGGCGCGCCGACCTGAAACTGGCGGCGTCGCTGCAAGAAGCGGAAAGCCTCGCTGCCGGCAACCAGCCGGTACTGCTGCTCGGTCCGGCCTGGCCGCAACCCTCACCGGCGCTGGCGCACCTGCCCGCCGTGCTGCTGACGCGTCGCCAGGACAAGGGCAGCGCCGCGTCCAGCCTGCCCGCCAACATGATCCGGCTGTGGATTTCCCCGCTGCGGCGCGAAGACCTGCGGCTGGCGCTGCTGATGGCCTGCGGCCGCGAAAGCCCGCAACCGCTGGGCCTGTCCGGCAAGGCCGCCCTGCCCGCGCCGACCAAGGCCCCCACCGTCGAGGAAGCCGAAACCGCCGGGCAACTGATCCTGGTGGCCGAGGACAACCCGGTCAACCAGATGGTGATCTCGCGGCAACTGGCGCACCTGGGCTACACCAGCCTGCTTACCGCCAACGGCCGGGAAGCGCTGGAGCAGTGGCGCGGGCATCGCATCGCCCTGGTGCTGAGCGACTGCCACATGCCGGACATGGACGGCTTCGCGCTGACCGCCGCCATCCGCAGCGAGGAGCGGGAGAACGGCGGCCATGTGCCGATCATCGCCTTTACCGCCAACGCCCTGCGCGGCGAAAGCGAGCGCTGCCTGCTGGCGGGCATGGACGACTATCTGTCGAAACCCGTGGAACTGCAGGAGTTGCAGCGCGTGCTGCGCAAGTGGATGCCCGCGCGCCCCGCCTGATCAACCCAGACCGACGTAGACGTTCTGCACGTCATCATGGCCGTCAATGGCGTCGAGGAAGGCTTCCCCCTCCTCGCGTTCGGCGTCGCTGAGTCTGGTGACCGGATTCTTCGGCCGGTAGCCCAGCTTGGCAGAATGCACGGTGAAGCCGAACTCGGGCAGCGCATGGCTGACCGCGTCCAGATCGGCGACGTCGGTGATGAACAGGGTTTCACCGTCTTCCTCGCCCGGCTCGAATTCCTGCGCCCCGGCCTCGATGGCGGCCAGTTCCGGATCGGCGTCCGGGGTCTTCGGCACGGCCTCGATCATGCCGACATGGTCAAAATCCCAGGCCACCGAACCGGACACGCCCAGCTGGCCCTTGCGGAACAGCACCCGGATTTCAGACACGGTGCGGTTGATGTTGTCGGTCAGGCATTCCACGATTACCGGCACGCGGTGCGGGGTGAAGCCTTCGTAGGTCAACCGCTCGAAATGCACGGTTTCCCCGGTCAGGCCCGCGCCCTTCTTGATGGCCCGCTCCAGCGTGTCGCGCGGCATCGACGCCTTCTTCGCCTGTTCCACCACCATGCG
>DASUIL010000147.1:0-7685 GCA_036273075.1 Fluviicoccus sp.
CGAGCAGCAGGACCAGCAGGGCTTTGCCCAGCCAGCCCCGGATAAGGTCACGAAAAGCTTCCATGTATCTCTACCACAGGTTGATGTTGCAACAAAAACGCGCCCATGAGGGGCGCGCTTTTCAGGACGGAAAACCGGCCGTTCAGGCGATGGCGTCTTTCAGGCCCTTGCCGGCCTTGAAGTCGGGCACCTTGCGGGCGGCGATTTCGATTTTCTCGTTAGTCTTGGGATTGCGGCCGGTGCGGGCAGCACGCTCCTTGACGCCGAAAGTACCAAAACCCACCAGAGTTACGGAGTCACCGGCCTTCAGGGCGTCGGTGATGGCAGCGGTGACCGCATCCAGTGCCCGGCCAGCGTCCGCCTTTGTCAGGTTGGCAGAGGCTGCGATGGCATCAATCAATTCGGACTTGTTCATTTCTTCCCCTTGTTCTTGCTTTGATGATGTTGCAGAAAGGTCCGCGGCAAACAGGCACCGCAACAGGTTGCCATTTATAACAATCGCTCCGCGTCAGGGTCAAGTTAAAGACAGTAGCCATTCGTCAATACGTGATGAAAATTCCGCTTTATTTTCCCTTACCACGGTCAGCGCCTTGTTGATACGATTAACCTTGTCAAACGGAGGGATGGTCATGCTGCTGAAAACCCTGGAAAGGCGACTGATGCCGCCGGATCTTAAGGATGCCTTCGCCAAGGCGCGCAAGCCGCTGGGCAGTCTTGAATACGACCGCTGGGGCTACCATTTGCCCACCAGCCAGGTCGCCGCCGCCCTCACCCGCCCCTTTTATGAGCGTTACTTCCGCGTGGAATCCCACGGTCTGGAAAACATCCCGGCGCAGGGACGGGTGCTGATCGTGCCCAACCACTCCGGCTATGTGCCGCTGGACGGTGCGCTGATCGGCTACAGCATGCTGACCAACCCCTTCGGCCCGCGCGTGCCCCGCGCCATGATCGAGCGGTTCTTCCCGGACCTGCCCTGGCTGGGGAATTTCATGAACGCCATCGGCGCGGTGGTCGGAGAGCCACGGAACTGCCTTGACATGCTGCGGCAGGACGAGGCGGTCATCATCTTTCCCGAGGGAATACGCGGCACCGCCAAGGGGTTCGGCAAGCGTTACCAGTTGCAGCGCTTCGGCTGCGGCTTCATGCAGATCGCCATCGACACCAACACCCCGATCATTCCCGTCGGCGTGGTCGGATGCGAGGAAGCCTTGCCGATGCTGGGCAACATAAAAGGCCTGGCGCAACGGCTGGGGCTGCCGTACGTGGCGATCGCCCCGCCCTTGCCGCTGCCCGTCAAGGTCACGCTGCACTATGGCGAACCCTTGTATTTTTCCGGCCCCGTCCTTTGCGAGGATGATCTGGAAACCCGGGTGGAAGTCGTACGCGGAAAAATCCGGCAACTCATTCAACAAGGCCTCGACCAACGAGGACAGGAAGCATCGGCATGACCGGGAACCGCAGGAAAACCGTGCTTGTTACCGGCGCCGCCGGTGCGCTGGCCCAACAGGTGATCAACCGCCTGCATGGCCGCTATGATCTGGTGGTGTGCGATGCCCGGCGCGAAGTCAGCATGCCCGAGGACATCCCCAGCTATCACGTCGACTTCAACAAGCGCCGCTTCGAGGACCTGTTCCGCGAATACCGCTTTGACAGCATCATCCACCTGGGCCGCATCGGCACCCATGAGAACAACCGCGAGGGGCGCTATGCCGCCAATGTCCTGGGCTGCCAGCGGCTGCTTGACCTGGCGCGGAAATACCAGGTCGGGCAGACCCTGATCCTTTCTACCTATTTTGTCTACGGCGCCCACCCGCTCAATCCGGCCTATCTTGCCGAGAGCGCGCCGTTGAAGGCCGCCGGCATCACCATGGACCTGATCGATTCAGTTGAACTGGAGAACCTGGCCGCCATCCACCTGTGGAAATATCCCGAACTGAACATCACCATCCTGCGGCCGTGCAATATTGTCGGCCCGGGCGTCAACAACACCCTCAGCCAGTTGCTGATGCAGGATCGCGTGCCGGTGCTGATGGGGTTCTCCCCGATGATGCAGTTCATCCATCTGGAAGACATGGCGGACGCGATCGTGGCGGGATTCGAGGGCAACCGTCCGGGCATCTACAATGTCGCGCCGGATGATTGCGTGCCCTATGTCACGGCGGTCCGGCTATGCGGCTGCAAGACGCTGCCGGTGCCGTCTCTGCCCGCCGCCATGCCCGCCCTGATGTCAGGCCTGCTGGGACGACCGCTGTTTCCGCCACACCTGATCAATTACTTCAAGTATGCCGCCACCATTGACGGCAGCCACTTCACCTCAACCTTCGGCTTCCGGCCGCGCTATTCCCTGCGCGACATCTTCGCCCATTACCGCAATCTCAAGAGCTGAAAAACCGAAGGCCCCGGCTGCTGGTGCAGTCGGGGCCTTCCTTGCTTACCGGGAGATACAGCGCGATCAGGAACCCTTGCGGTTCTTGCGCATCTCCTCGGTCAGTTCGACCAGCACCTGGGTGAGGTTATCGAGGCGCTGGTTCACCGAATCCAGTTCGCGCTGGGTGGGGATGCCCAGGCGGTTCAAGGCGGCGGACAGCTTGTCATCGAAGGCTTTCTCGACCTTGCCGCGCGTATCGCTGGCTTTCTCAAGCACCTTGTCGCGCGCCTCGGCAACGGTTTCAACCGTGGTGTCGGCGATATCGCGGGTCCGGGACTCCAGATCCTCACCCACCTTGACCAGATTGTCGAAGAGCTTGCCGCCTTCTTCTTCGGCGCGCGAGAAAGCGCCCAGGCCGGCCAGCCAGATTTGCTGGGTGTACTTGCGAAGATCCGTCACGGAAGTCATCTTCGGGGTCTTTTCCCCCCCCTTCTTTTCATTCGACATGCTCGCCCCCAAGAAATGGCTTTTTTATGAACCGACAATGCTAGCACGCACGGATAACGGTTTCGCAGAAATTGTCTGACAAAAATCCGCGAACAAGCTTTTGCATTCTGCTTCGGCAACCGTTATAAGAATAGGCAGCATGCGCCAACTCCTCCGGCGCCATACCTACACCAATAATATCCCCTGAACAACATGACTGGACGAGAAGAAAACGCCCAACATACCGGTACGCTGTCCTACTTTTGGCTGAACAGCCTTGAGAGCGTGCTCAACTCGTTCCTTGAGCTTGATCCCGAACGGCAACAGCGCATTGCTCCGCTGAATGGCATGGTGGTGCGCGTCAAGACCTTCTCCCCGTACATGATCTTTTATCTCCAGTTTTCCAGCGACCGCATCGAAGTCTCGCCGCGCGCACCGGGCGGCGAGGTACAGGTACGCATGAGCGGGCGGGTTCGAGACCTGGTCTGGACCTTTCTTGGATTGGGGGATGAACAGCGCCTTGAAGCCAAGGGCCAGCTGAATTTGTGGGGAGACGCCGAAATCACCGAAAGCCTGCGTCTGCTGATGCAGGAGTTCAATCTCCGCTCGGCGGCGGGCAGCTGGTTGAGGAACCACTGGCCCCTGAACATGCTGTGGCAGAAGCTGAGCCAGCAGGACTTGAGCTGGTTGCAGGACTTGCAGCCGATACCGGAGCTGATCCGCCAGACCCGCGAGGAAGTCGCGGAACTGCGGCGGGATGTGCTGAGCCAGCAGCACCGGCTGGACAGCATCAACCGCCAGTTGCAGACACAGCTTTCCTATATCCGCTTCATGATGGCGACCCTGCTGCTGACGCTGGGCGGCGGCATCGGCGCCTGGATAGTCTACGCCCTCGGTTGAGCGGTCACACTACCTGACACATCACGCATCATCCGTCTGGCGCCGCCACTTGCCGATCAGGGTGCTGAGGCTGTCACTCAGCAGGTCGGAGCCGGATTTCGCCGCCTTCCACGTGGTTTCACGCAGCATGTCGGACGGCCGCGGGTCGCTGAGGCTCTCGGTGACGGCGCGCCGCACCCGGGTTTCCACCGTCCGGCCGATATCGTCGTGCAGTTGCCGGAACCGCACTTCCATATCGCGCTCCCAGAACCGGCGAACCAGCCAGGCGCCAAACACCAGGGTCAGCAGGCTGGAAAGGACGGCGGTGGCGACGATCATCATCAGGGTGGACATGCCTTGAGAAACTCCATTCAGGTCGGCGCATTGTAACAAAGGCCCCCGGCCGGCCGGGTGCGAATTGTAAGGAAATTCGGCAACGCCATCCCTGCCGCCTATACAGGAGAAGGACCCGTGCTAAGATGCGGCACTTTCTCGAAAACCCGGCCCAACACCATGATTACCATTGAAATCACTAATCTCGATGAGCTTGTCAAGGAGCATCGCGGCCCGTTGACCGCCCTGCTGGGGAAGATTGTCGCGGATGTGGAAGGCGAAGTGGAAAAGATCGTGATCGAGGAGCTGCGCAACGAATTCGAGCGGCGCGGCATCAGGGCGAATTTCTGCAGCATCGCCGGCATCAACCTTCGCCGCATCGTAACCTCGTAACCACGCTGTCAGTGGGGGATGAATCCCCCCACACGCGATCCCTGTCCCGCCGCCGCCACGGGCAGGTCGATCACACAGACTTCAGCCAGCGCAAATGCGGTTCCGCCTTCAAGCCCCTCGCACAGATACGATGCCAATCGCCCCACCACCGGCATGTGACAGACCAGCGCAATCACTGACTCTTCCGGCAGATCCATGCCGTCCAGCCACGCGACAATTCCGCGCGGATCCTGATCCGGGGTGATGCGGTCGGTCAGGGTTACCGGCACATCCAGAATATTGGCGATTTCCCCCGCCGTCTGACGGGCGCGGTAATAAGGACTGGCGAACAGTCCGTCCAGCGTGAAGCCGTGATTCAACAGCCAGGCGGCGGCCTGTTGCGCCTGATGCAGGCCGTTCAGGGTCAGGTTGCGCTCGGCATCGCTGCGGCGCAGGGGTTCGGCCTCGCCATGCCGGATCAGGATAACTTTCATGGGATTCACCGGTTGGGCAATACAAATTCGACATCACTGCGCTGGCCGCTGACCATCATGGCGGCGGCCACTTCAAAAATGGGTTTGTCGTTGAAGATGATCTCGTAAAGACCCGCCACAATCGGCATGTAGACCCCCAGCCGGTCCGCCTGTTGCCTGACCTGGAGGATGGTGTTGACGCCCTCGGCGGTTTGCTCCAGATCGGCAACGATGTCTGCCAGCTTCTTGCCGGAACCCAGTGCAAAACCCACCTGGTAATTACGGCTGAGGGGGGAACTGCAGGTGGCGAAGAGGTCGCCGACACCGGACAAACCCAGGAACGTCAGGGGGTTACCGCCCATCTGCACGGCGAAACGGCTCATTTCGGCCAGGGCGCGGGTCAGCAGCATGCTGCGGCTGTTCTCTCCGACCTTCTGGGCGACCGCCATGCCGGTAGCGATGGCGTAGATATTCTTCAACGCGCCGCCCAGCTCAACGCCATAGATGTCGGTATTGGCGAAGACGCGGAAATACGGGCAGGCCAGCGCGGTGTGCACCACGGCCCGCAATTCGGGGTCAATGCTGGCGATAACGGTGCCGGCCGGCATCCGCGCGGCGATCTCCTTGGCCAGGTTGGGGCCGCTCAGCACTCCGATACGGGCATTGGGGACCTCTTCCCGCAGAATCTGGCTCATCATGGCGAAGCTGCCGGCCTCGATGCCCTTGGTCATGCTGACCAGCATCTGTCCGGGGCGGAGATGCGGCTTGACGGTTTGTACAACGCTCCGGAAAGCCTTGCTGGGGATGGCCACGAAGACCAGATCCGCACCGGCCACGGCTTCGGCAAGATCATTGCTGAAGCACAGGCTGTCCGCCAGGCGGAACCCCGGCAGGTAACGGGTGTTTTCCCGGCTGGCCGCCATCTCCGCAACCAGTTCCGCGTCCCGCAGCCACAAGGTTGATTCGCAACCGTTCCCGGCGGCGAGATTCGCGATCACGGTTCCGAAACTGCCCCCGCCCAGAACGGCCACGCGCGGCTTGACGGCATCAGTCATCTTTCACCTGTCCTGTTTTTACTGAATAAAGACCGCCCGGATAGGGGCGGCGTTCGGGTTACATGATAGCGCAGCTTATTCCGCCGTGGATGTATTCATTTCGGCGCGGCCGCATGCTAGCGTGCCATTCATCCCATCCGAAAACCTCCGGCAAGCCCTCCGATGAATGCGTCCCTGTTCCCGAAATCCTTCTTTTCCAGCCCGTTCCGCCCGGCGCGGGGGCTGGAGAATCCGCACCTGCAGACTGTCTTTGCCACGCTGCACCGTCGGCGTCCTCCCCAGCTGCTCCGGCTGCGACGGGAAATCATGCTGCCCGACGGTGACCATATCCTGCTGGATTGCCATATGCCGTCACAACCGGATACCGGTGCTCCGCTGACCCTGATCATCCACGGTCTGGGCGGCAGCAGTGACTCCCATTATGTGCTCGGCCTGCAAAAGGCCCTGGCGTTGCGCGGCTGGCCCAGCGCGGCGATGAACTGCCGGGGTTCGCGCCGGCCCAACCAGGCAACCCGCGCCTACCATGCAGGCGCCAGTGATGACGTGATCAGCGTCCTGAACGTACTGGCCAGCGAGGAGCCGCAGCGGAAAATCGCATTGGCGGGTTACTCCTTGGGAGGCAGCATGGTGTTGAAAGCGCTGTCCGAACTGGGAGACGATGCCCGGCTGTTTGGCGGGATCGCGGTGTCGGTACCGCTGGATCTGGCGCGCTGCGCCGATCGCATGGACCGGGGGCTGTCACGGGCTTACCGTAAACACCTGCTGGACGGGATGGGGGAGCTGTGGCGGGCGAAGATCCGTTTTTTCCGCCAGACCGGCAGGATGGAAGAGGCGCGGCTGTTGCTGAAACATGTCGGTTCGGGCCGCTTCCGCTCCTTCTGGGAGTTCGACCAACAGGTCATGGCTCCCCTGCACGGCTTCACCGATGTCCATGATTACTACCGGTCGTGTGCACCCAACCGCTTTCTCTCCGGAATCCGCGCGCCCACCCTGATCATCCACTCGACGGATGATCCGTTCATGGACCCCGGGGTAGTGCCCGGAACCGAGCACCTGTCCGCCGCAATCCATTTCGAGCTGGCGGGGCGTGGAGGTCATGTCGGATTCATCGGCGGGAGCCTGCGGCGGCCGGTCTATTACCTGGAGGAGCGCATCCCGGAATTCCTGATGCATCTGCGCCGCGCGGGGAGCTGAAATGAAACAGGCCCGCATCGCGGGCCTGTTGAATATGGCGGTGAGGGAGGGATTCGAACCCTCGGTACGCTATTAACGTACACACGCTTTCCAGGCGTGCTCCTTAAACCACTCGGACACCTCACCGGGTTACTGCCGCAGGTCCATGCCCTGCGAGGTGCGGAAGATTAGCGTAATGCCGACTGAAAGGCAAAGGATTTTTTCATTTCGCTTTCCCCACCGGCGGAGTGTGGAAATAGCCCCGTCAGTGATAAAATACCGCGCTTACAAACCAGACTTCCCCCCGAAAGCCGGTTCCATCCTGACTTTCAGCCATTCCTGTCCGGGCCGCCAGAGCCCAGGGAGATGTGTTATCCATGCAACCCCATGATTCCCAGCGAACCCCGATGCCCGCCCTGACGCTTGGCGCGCTTGGCGTGGTTTTCGGCGATATCGGAACCAGCCCGCTCTACGCGCTCAAGGAATGCTTTCACGCCAGCCACGGCATCGCCATCACCCACGACAACGTTCTGGGTATCCTGTCCC
>DASUIL010000148.1:0-18057 GCA_036273075.1 Fluviicoccus sp.
GGATTCAGGCGCTGCGGATGTTACAGCACTTCGAAGGTCAACCCGGCATGATCCACCAACCGCTTCACCAGCTTGTCGCCAAAGGCGGTGGCCGGGGTCCAGAAACCGCCGCCGACCTTGGCCTTGTCGGTTTCCAGCGCCAGACATACCGCCGCTTCGCCCAGCATCTTGGCGGTGGAGCCATAGCCGGGATCGCGGTCGCCGGTCACCTTGACCACGATCTTCTGCCCGTTGGCGGTGCGGCCGAAGAAGCGGAAGTCATAGCCGCCTTTTTCCTGTTCTTCCGGCGTCGGGCCTTCACCCGGCTGCGGCACCACCTTCTCCAGCAGGAAACGGGTGGGCGGCAGGGCGGCGGAGGCCAGGAATCCCGCCAGACCCGCGCCAATGCCGGTGGCGATGGCGCGGCCCTTGAAGCCTGAGCCGGTCATCATCGCCTCGTCGTAACGGAAATCCGCACCGTAGTTGCCGCCCACCAGATTGGAGCGATGCACCACGCGGGTGTTGATGCCGGCCATGACGAACGGGGCCAGCCAGCTGCGCGCGTCCTCATCGTATTCCGCCAGCGTCACATTGGGCTGGCGCACGCCCTGGACGCCGGGGCAGAGCGCGTAGGGGTTGGACATCAGCTTACGCACCGACGGGTCCTTCACGCTTTCCTGCACCACGTTCAGCATGCTGGCGACAGTGCCGCCGGATGCGCCGCCGCGCATGTTCTTGATGCGCAGCTTGATGGTGGAGCAGGGCTGGCCGAACTTCTGCGTGGCATGCTGTTGCAGGAAATGCACGCCCAGGTCGGAGGGAATGGAGTCGAAGCCGCAGCAATGGACAATACGCGCGCCGCTCTTTTGGGCGGTGGTTTCATGTTCGGCGATCATGCGGGCGATCCATTGCACTTCACCGGTCAGGTCGCAGTAGTCGGTGCCGGTTTCGGCGCAGACCTTGACCAGCGGCGAGCCGTACAGGGCGTAAGGGCCGACGGTGGAAACAATGACACGGGTTTGCGCGCACAGGCTGCGCAGCTCGGACTCGTTGGCGGCATCGGCGACGATCAGCGGCAGGGCGGCGGCTTGCGGCCCGAGGCTGGCGCGCACCTGTTCCAGCTTGCCCAGGGAGCGGCCCGCCAGCGCCCAGCTGACTTCGCCGCCAAGGCCGTGACGCTGCCACAGGTAGTGGGTAAGGATCTGGCCGACAAAGCTGGTGGCGCCGAAGACGACGATATGGTGCTGGGACATGGGGGAGGCTCCGGGTTGTGGGCGGTGTGCGGGGAGTATAGCGGTATGGCGCTGTGATGCCAGATGGACAAGGGGCCATTGCGGCCCCTTTTCGTCACATCAGGCTTTTGCTTCCTGCCTCCTCTTCAACGCATAAAACAGCACCGGAATCACCACCAGCGTCAGCACCGTCGACACCAGAATCCCGAAGATCAGCGAAATCGCCAGTCCGTTGAAGATCGGATCATCCAGGATGAAGAACGCGCCCAGCATGGCCGCCACCCCGGTCAGCACGATCGGCTTGGCGCGGGTCGCCGCCGCTTCCACCACCGCTTTTTCCAGTGGCACGCCATCCGCCAGCCGCAAGTTGATGAAGTCCACCAGTAGGATCGAGTTGCGGACAATAATCCCGGCCAGCGCGATCATCCCGATCATCGAGGTGGCGGTGAACTGCGCGCCCAGCAGGGCATGGCCCGGCATCACGCCGATGATGGTCAGCGGAATGGGCATCATGATGATAGCGGGCACGCTGTAGGAGCGGAACTGCGCCACCACCAGCAGGTAGATCATGATCAGGCCGACGCCGTAGGCAATGCCCATGTCGCGGAAGGTTTCGTAGGTGATCTGCCATTCACCATCCCACTTCACCGCCACTTCGCGGTAGGGGTCGGACGGCTGGCTGATGAAATACTCCTTCACCGGCGCGCCGTTGGGCAGCTTGATTTGCGACAGCGGCTGGCGCATGGCGAACAGGCCGTAGAGCGGCGAATCCAGCTTGCCCGCCATGTCGCCCACCACGTACATCACCGGCAGCAGATCCTTGTGGTACAGGATCGGATCGATGGTTTCCTGATGCACCTGCACCAGGTCAGAGAGCAGCACCAGCGTGCCGTTGGCGGATTTCACCGCCAGTTTCAGCACGTCGTCAAGGCGGGCTTTCTGGTCATCGGACAGGGTCAGGCGCATCGGTACTTCGTACTTGGCGCCAGCGGCCAGCAGCGGCGCGGCGTCCAGGCCTTGCAGGCCCAGATTGAGCGTGGCGGCAACCGTTTGCGGGCTGACACCCAGCACCATCGCCTTGTTCTGGTCGATGACCACGCGCAGTTGCGGTGCGGCTTCACGACGGGAATCGTCGCGCGCCACGATGTCCGGGGTCTTGTCGAAAATGGCGCGCACGGCTTGCGCGGCTTGGGCGCGGGTGGCGTCGTCCGGGCCGTAGACTTCAGCGACCAGCGGTGACATCACCGGCGGGCCGGGCGGCACTTCCACCACTTTCAGCTTGGCGCCGTGGGCGGCGGCAATCTTTTCCAGTTCCGGGCGCACGGCTCCGGCAATCTCGTGGCTTTTGCGGTCACGATGATGTTTGTCCACCAGATTGACTTGCAGGTCGCCCTGTTCGGCATCGGCGCGCAGGTAATACTGGCGCACCAGCCCGTTGAAGTTGATCGGTGCAGCGGTTCCGGCATAGGCCTGATAGTTGGTGACTTCCGGCACGGTGGCCAGATAAGCGCCCATGTCGTGCAGGGCGGCAGCGGTCTGCTCCAGCGGCGTGCCGGCGGGCATGTCCACCATCACCTGGAACTCGGACTTGTTGTCGAAGGGCAGCATCTTCAGCACCACCAGCTTCACCACCGCCAGCGACACCGACAACGCGATGAGGCCCACCACGCCCCAGTACAGGCGGTGACGGTTGCGCTTGCCGGTATCACGTTGCAGGAAGGGGGACATGACCTTGTGGAAGAATTTATCCAGCTTCGAAGCTCCTTCCCCCCCTGTGGGGGAAGGCTGGGATGGGGGGTATCCCGGTAGCAAATGCGCAGACTCATGCTTCAGCAACTTCAACGCCAGCCAAGGCGTAATCACAAAGGCAATCGCCAGTGACAGCACCATGCCCATGGAGGCATTGATCGGGATCGGGCTCATGTACGGGCCCATCAGGCCGCTGACGAAGGCCATCGGCAGCAGCGCGGCGATCACGGTCAGGGTGGCGAGGATGGTAGGACCGCCCACTTCATCCACGGCTTCGGGGATGATTTCCAGCAACGGCTTGTTGTCCAGCACCATGCGGCGATGGATGTTCTCCACCACGACAATGGCGTCGTCGACCAGAATGCCGATGGAGAAGATCAGCGCGAACAGAGACACCCGGTTCAGCGTAAAGCCCCAGGCCCATGAGGCGAACAAGGTCGCGGCCAGCGTCAGCAACACTGCCGTACCGACGATGATGGCTTCGCGCCGACCCAGCGCCAGGAATACCAGCACTACCACCGAAAAAGTGGCGAAGATCAGTTTCTGGATCAGTTTCTGCGCCTTGTCGTTGGCGGTTTCACCGTAGTTGCGGCTGATGGTGACCTGCACGTTGGCGGGAATGACGGTGTTCTTCAGTTCATCGACGCGCTGCATGACGCGCTCGGCGACATCGACGGCGTTTTCACCGGACTTCTTGGTAATAGCGAGAGTCACGGCCGGGAATTCGCCGGTTGCCTTGATGCCGCTTGTGGCGGCGGCCTTGCCGGTACCCAGCCAGACATAGCGATTGGGCAGGGCGGGACCGTCGGTCAGCGTCGCCACTTCCGAGAGGTAGACGGGCTTGCCGTCGGTGACGCCTACCACCAGGCTTTCCACGTCCTCGCGGCTGCGCAGGAAGTCGTTGGCCTGCACCACGGTGAGGGTGTTGTTGTTGACCAGTTGGCCGCCGGGCAGGGCGACCTGGCTGCGGCGCAGCAGGTCGGCCACTTCCAGCGCGCTGAGGTTGGCGGCGCGCAGGCGTTCCGGGTCCAGTTCGATGCGCAGCTCGCGGCCGGGACCGCCAATGGTCGTCACTTCACGGGTGCCGGGCACGCGCTTCAGTTCGGCCTCGGCGGCGTGGGCGATGCGTTCCAGCTCATAACCGGCCAGCGCCGTGTCCTGGCTCCACAAGGTCAGGCTGACGATGGGGACATCATCAATGCCTTTGGGCTTCACCAGCGGTTCGCCGACGCCCAGTTCCGGTTTCAGCCAGTCGCGGTTGGCCTGCAACGTGTCGTGCAGGCGCACCAGCGCTTCGGTGCGCGGCACGCCGACCTTGAATTGCAGCGTCATCACCGCCATGCCGGGGCGCGACACCGAATAGACATGCTCCAGCCCCTGGATTTGCGACAGCACCTGCTCGGCGGGCGTGGCCACCAGCGTTTCCACATCCTTGGACGTAGCGCCGGGGAAGGGAATCAGCACGTTTGCCATGGTGACGTTGATCTGCGGTTCTTCCTCGCGCGGGGTGACCATGACGGCAAAAGCCCCCAGCAGCATGGCGATCAGTGCCAGCAGCGGGGTCAGGTGCGAGGTCAGGAACTGGCGGGCGATACGACCGGAAATACCCATGGGTCAGTCTCCTCAGGGCTTCAGGGTAGCGGCAACGGGATCCAGGGCGACCTGCTCGCCTTCCTTCACCCCGGCCAGCACTTCCACCAGACCGCCGGGCAGGCTTTGACCGGCCCGGATCTGGCGCAATTGCGGAGCCTTGCCGGACGGCACGACATAAACGGCGGTGAGTTCGGAACGGCGCAGCACGGCGGCGGCGGGCACCACCAGACGGCGCGCAGTGCCGGTGACAAAGTGGGCGCGGGCGAACTGGCCGGGAATCAGGTTGGCGGTATCGGCGGGCAGCATTACCCGCACTTCGGTGGTATGGCTGCGCGGATCGGCGGAAGGCAGCACGATCACGCGGCTTGCCGCCTGCCAGTTCGGCAGGCCGGGGATTTCCACATAAGCCTTCGCGCCGCGACGCACGGCGTCAATCTGGGTTTGCGGAATCTGGGCGGTGACGCGCAACTGCGAGGGATCGTAGCCGGTGGCCAGCGGCGTGCCGGGCGCGGCCATTTCCCCCAGTTCCACATGCAGCGCCGACATGACGCCGGAGTAGGGCGCCACGACATTGGTGAAGCTGCGCGCGGTGGTGCTTTGGCCCAGCGTCGCCTTAATGGTGTTGACCTGCGCCTGCGCCGACTTGAAGTCGGCCTCGGCCTTGTCCACCTGCGCCTGGCTGACGTATTTCTGCGCCAGCAGGTCGCGCACGCGCTCGTACTGCTTGCGGGCGTTATCCATCTGCACCTGCGCCTCGTTCAGGCGCGCCTGCATGCCCGCGACATCCTGATTGGCGGTGGCGGGATCGATGCGCATGATCACCTGCCCCTGCTGCACGCGGTCACCGGCGCGGAAGTTGATCGCGACGATGCGGCCCGAAGTTTGGGCGCTCACCGTGGACTGGCGCTCGGCCTCGGCGACGCCCAGACTGCTCCAGGTGGCTTCGACATTGCGGTATTCCACCGGCGCCGTGGCGACGGGAGCGGCTTGCGCCAGCAGCGGCAGGGCCAGCAGGGCGAGGGGCAGGTGTTTCATGCGGTTTCTCCTTCAAGCCGAATCAATTAACCGGGCATTCCTTCTTGAAGCCCAGCTTACCCAAAAACCAGACCATGGGGCACCAGCCGGTAAAGCCGGACTGGAACAGGTTGAGGCCGACAAAGGCGGTGAACAGGAACCAGGCCGGATTGACGAAGTATCCCAGCGCGACGCTGAGCATGACAAAGAAACCGGCGACGATGCGGAGGCCTGCATTGATGGTCATCATGATGGTTTTCCTCGTTGGAGTTGTGATAGTGCTAATACTATACCCCCAAGGGTATATGTCAAGGGTTGAATGCGAAGCTTCCGTACAGTGGAACGGGTAGAATTGACGTGTTTATCTGACCAAGAATTCCTCATGCCGACCCTGAATACCTTGACCCTCGATGATCTGGAAGGGGTGCTGTCCATCCAGTCAGCCTGCTACGACCCGTTTTTCCATGAGTCCGCCGCCGCCTTCCGTGCCAAGCTGGAAGCGAGTCCCGACACGCACTGGCTGTACCGCCGCAAGGGGAAGCCTCTTGGCTATCTGGTCACCTTGCCGGTGGCGGAAGGCAAGCTGCCCGCGCTGGATGCGGCTGCGGTGGCGACGGTGGATACGCCGGAATGGTTGTACGTGCATGATCTGGCCGTTCTGGCCGAAGCGAGATCGCTGGGGCTGGGCAGGCGCTTCATGGCGGAAGCGGAAAGGGTGGCGCGTGAGAAAGGACTGCGCGGGCTGGCGCTGGTGGCGGTGCAGGGGGCGCAAGGGTATTGGGCTAAGGCGGGGTTCAGTCTGAAGCCGGAAATTTCCTCCGCGCTGGCGGAGAAGCTGGCCAGTTTTGGCGAGGGTGCGGTTTACATGGAGAAAAGGCTGTAACGGCTCCGGTAGGGTTTTACCGGAGCGGGATCGGAGTCAGTTGGCAGACAGGATGCTCTGGACGGTGCGTAGCGCCTTGACCATGGCGGCAGCCTGTTCCGGGTCAAGCCCACGTAGCACATCACCACGGATGGCGTCCGCGGCGGATTCAATCGTGGCGAGATGCGGAGCCGAGGCAGCCGTGAGGTAAAGACCCCAGGCACTATCCTCGTTGCTGTCCTGGCGACGTTCCAACAGGCCGTCCACGCTGAGTTGATCGATCAGTCGGGCAAGGTTGACGGGTGGCATTTCCATGAGTTCGGCCAGTTCGGTCTGGTGGATTCCAGGGTGGCGGGCCGTGAATGTGAGTACGCGCGCCTGGACGGTGGTCAAGTTGCTGCCTTCCAGCCGTTGGGCAAGATTGCGGCGAAGCAGGCGGGCGACATCGGAAATCAGGAAGCCGGGGCTTTCTTGGGAGAGGTGCATGGACGTCTCGGTAGTGCTAAAGCTGTCCTTGCCGTGGGTGGCTGCAACCTGACGGCTGTTGATATTCCAACGAGCGGGCATTGGCTTAGCCGGGACAGGGGCATAAGTCATTTCAAGCGAAATATTATCCTGCAAATCAAGGGGACAATACCGGGACGGATTTCGCAAAACAAAAATGGCCAGCTTAAGCTGGCCTTTTTTGATAAATCTGGTGGCTATGACGGGACTCGAACCTGTGACCCCAGCATTATGAGTGCTGTGCTCTAACCAACTGAGCTACATAGCCGACGAGCTCTACAAGAGAGGCGCACATTTTCTTGTTCTGACGACGGCTTGTCAACACTTTCCGGCCAAAAAACTAGCGGTCGAAACCCGTATCGCGCAAGAATTGAGCCATATCCTTCAAATACTTGCCCTGATCCAAGTGAATGATGTGATTGCCCGGGAACCAGTGCAGGCGACAACGTCCCCAGTGCTCCCACAAAAGGCGGGTATGCTTCGGCGGTGCCAGCCGGTCGCCCGCGCCGCTGATGATCATCAGCTTTTCCTTGGGCAACAGGGGCTTGTAGGTCAGCGGGCAGGACACCGCCATGGTGTGCCGCGCTTCGTGAATGTTGATGCCGCCGATACGCAGGCCCGCCTTCAGGATCGGCGACACCGGAAACCATTCATAGAGCAGGTCCACCAGACTCACCACCGGCACGTTCGGCAGCGCAAAGGACAGGCGGTCTTCCACCGCCGCCAGCACGCCGGTGGTGTACCCGCCCAGGGAAATGCCGGTCACGCCCGCCTTGGGCACGCCAATGCGGAACAGGTAATCCAGAAACAGCCGGAAATCATGGACGGCGTGCGCCATGCATTCGTTGACATGCAGAATGCCGTGCGCGAAGTAACCGTAACCGCTGAACGGCGAGCCCGTGCTCTGGCGGCGGCCGTGGAAGGGCAGGGTCATCAGCAGCACGTCGTAGCCCTGCTTGTAGAACCACGGCAGCGCCAGGAAGCGGCTGTTGACCCAGTAAGGGTCGGCCATGAAACCGTGAATCACGCAAATGGTGGGGCGCGGCTCACCGGGATGCCGCCAGTGTTCCGCCCAGGCAATGCGGTTCTTGCGGTGGCTGGCGTATTTCTCGCGCATGGCCGGGTTGACGGTCTGGAAGGGGCTTTCAAACGACAACAGTTCGCAGGTGCCCCCATCGGTGGGCTTGAAATCGAGGGGACCGGGGGCGCCCTTGCGGATGGTCACATCGACTTCCGGCTTGCGGTAGAACAGTGACGGGTCGCCCTGATCCGCCAGCTTCTGGTAGAAATAGCGGTCGCGGGAATCGCGCATCAACTGCGCGGGCCACAAGGTCGTGGGCAGGCAGCAGGCGGCGGCGTATTCGGCCATCAGGGTGCGCAGGCCGATGTCGAACACGGCGGTACTCTCCACCAGCGTCTGGGTGCGGAAGTCCAGGTAGAAGTCGTCGGGAAACTTGTGGAAGCTGGGTTCCAGGTTCTGCCACCACGGTTGCGGGGGCATGAAGTTGCGGCTGTGGCCATAAGTCTGGTTGGCCACGCGGGAGACGATCGACGACAGGGCTTCCATCGGAGTTCTCGGTTTATAGTTATTGTACGAATGTACGGTAAGATAGCGGTTGCACTTTTTTCCGGCAAGCCTTTTGACGGGTGCTTTCTGAAATCGGCTATGCCAGTATCCGTATGAAAGGCACAGCCGCCGCAAGGATACTGCTTGTCATGAATTGCCGTCGTTTACCCTTGACCCTGTGGGTGTTGTCATCCGCCCTGTTGGCCGGGTGTTCCCGTCCGGCGCCGGACCATCTGGACGGCTATGTCGAAACCGAACCGGTGCGGCTGGCGGCTCCGGTCGCAGGACGCTTGGTCGAACTGAAAGCCGATTTCGGTCAGACGCTCAACGCCGGTGATATTGCCTACCGGCTCGACACCGATAACGAACAGCTTTCCGTCGCCGAGGCGCAGGCGCGCCTCCGTCAGGCCGAGGCCCAAGCGCGCGACCTGCAAAGCGGAAAGCGTCCGGTGGAGTTGGCGGTGTACGAAGCCAATGTGCTCGCCGCCGAGGCGTCACTCAAGGCCACGGAAGTCGATCTCAAGCGCCAGCGGGAAATGAATACGCAGGGCTATGTTTCCAATTCCACGCTGGATGTGCTGAAGGCGCGACGTGACGCCGAGGCCGCGCAGCTGGAGCAGATGAAGGCGCAACTGGCGTCCGCCCGTCTGGCCGCCCGCGAGCAGGCACAGGCCGCCGCGCAGGCGGGGGTGGATGTGGCGAAAGAGCAGCAGGCGCAGCGCAGCTGGCTGCTGGGCCAGAAAACAGTGCTGTCGCCGATAGCGGGGCGGGTGGAGCAGGTCTATTTCCGACCGGGGGAATGGGTGCCCGCCGGAAGTCCGGTGCTGAGTCTGCTGGGGCCGCAGGCGGTGAAAGTGCGCTTCTATATCCCCGAACCGCTGCTGGCAAAGTTGCCGCAAGGGCAGAAAGTGAAGGTACGGTGCGATGGTTGCGCGCAGCCGCTGGATGCGACGCTGACCTATGTCGCCCGCGAGGCCGAGTTCACGCCGCCGGTGATTTACAACAAGGACAACCGTGTGCGGCTGGTGTTCCTGGCGGAAGCGAAGCCGCTGCCGGAGCAGGCGAAAAACCTCCGTCCCGGCCAGCCGGTCGAGGTGGTGCTGCCATGAGCGGCGAAACGGAATGGGTGATTGATGTCCGCGACCTGACCAAGCGTTACGGCGACAAGACCGTGGTCGATCGTCTGGACATGAAGGTGCGGCGGGGGGAAATCTACGGCTTCCTCGGCCCCAACGGTTCCGGCAAGACCACCTCCATCCGCATGATGTGCGGCCTGCTGACCCCGGACGGCGGCAGCGGTCACACGCTGGGTTATGACGTACTGAAGGATGCCGCCGCCATCAAGCGCGAAGTCGGCTACATGACGCAGCGCTTCGGTTTATATGATGACCTGAGCATTCGCGAAAACCTCGATTTCATCGCCCGCGTCTACGGCATGCCGGATCGCCGGAATCGGGTGGATCAGGCGCTGGAACGCCTCGGGTTGGGCGGACGGCAGAAGCAGTTGGCCGGGTCGTTGTCTGGCGGCTGGAAGCAACGACTGGCGCTGGCCGCCTGCATGCTGCACGAACCGAAACTGTTGTTGCTCGACGAACCCACCGCCGGGGTCGACCCCAAGGCCCGGCGTGATTTTTGGGACGAAATCCACCAGCTGGCGCACGAGGGCATTACCGTGCTGGTGTCCACGCACTACATGGATGAAGCCGAGCGTTGCCACCGGCTGGGCTACATCGCCTACGGGCGCTTGCTGGCGACCGGCACGCCGTCGGAGCTGGTGCAGCAATCCGGGCTGCATACCTGGCGCGTTTCCGGGGAGGATGTCAGCCTGCTGGCCAAACAGCTGGAACAACAACCCGGCGTCGAACTGGTCACGCGTTTCGGCAATGCGCTGCATGTCTGCGGGCGCGATGCCGATAAGCTGGCACTGGCTATAACCCCTTACCGTCACGATCCCGACCTGCGCTGGCACGAGGCCTCGCCACAACTGGAGGACGTCTTTATCCACCTGATGCAGCAATCGGCGGACAACTATGCACCGGCTTGACGGTTTCAACGTCCGCCGTCTGCTGGCGGTAATCATCAAGGAGTTCATCCAGCTCGGCCGCGACCGGCTCACCTTCGCCATGATGGTGGGCATCCCGATCATGCAGCTGGTGCTGTTCGGCTTCGCCATCAACGGCGACCCCAAGCATTTGCCCACGGTGGTGGTGGCGCACGAGCAGGGGCCGTTCACCCGCTCGCTGGTGGCGGCGCTGGAAACCAGCGGTTACTTCAAGCTGCTGGAGACGGATCTGGGCGATCAGGAAGCCGGGCAGATGCTGGCGGAAGGCGAAGCGCAGTTCGCACTGACCATTCCCGCCGGTTTCGAGGCGAAGGTGGTGCGGGGAGAACGGCCATCAATCTTGCTGGAGGCCGACGCTACCGACCCGTCCGCTACCGGCAATGCCATCGCCGCGATTCAGCAATTGGGCGTCACGGCCCTGCGTCACGACCTGCACGGCCCCTTGCAGGCGTTGAACGCCGCGCCTGCGCCGTTCGAGGTGCGCATTCACCGCCGCTACAATCCGGAAGGCATCACCCAGTACAACATCGTGCCCGGCCTGATGGGCGTCATTCTCACCATGACCATGATCATGATGACCGCGCTGGGCATCACCCGCGAAGTCGAGCGCGGCACCATGGAAAACCTGCTGGCGACGCCGGTGCGGCCGCTGGAGGTGATGCTGGGCAAGATCACGCCTTATATCCTGATCGGCTATGTGCAGGTGACAGTGATCCTGCTGGCGGCGAGGTTCATTTTCGGGGTGCCGTTCGTGGGCAGCCTGGCCGTGCTGTTGGGCTGCATTTTCCTGTTCATCCTCGCCAACCTGACGGTGGGTATCACCATTTCCAGCGTGGCGCGCAACCAGACGCAGGCCATGCAGATGACCTTCTTTTTCTTCCTGCCCAGCATGCTGCTGACCGGCTTCATGTTCCCGTTCCGGGGCATGCCGGACTGGGCGCAGGTGATCGGCGAGGCGTTGCCGCTGACGCATTTCCTGCGCCTGATCCGGGGGGTGATGCTGAAGGGGAACAGCGTGGCGGAGTTGTGGCCGAATGTCTGGCCGCTGCTGCTGTTCATGGGCGTGGTGCTGGCGGTGGGCTTGAAACGGTTCAGGAAGACGCTGGATTGATCCCCGTGCGTCCCGGCGTCAGGAGTTTTCCCGGGCATCCTCCGGCTTCTGCAAAGACTCCCGGTACCCGGCCAATATCCGGTCCAGCGCGGCGTCATTGCGGGTGAATGTCCGGCAGTAGCGGCACATCATCCGGTGCATCGCCGCTTCCAGGCGCAAGGCCTTCGGCGCGTCACGCAGCTGTCCGGAGGTCAGTTGGAAGATGTATTCCCGGCACTTCATCACAGCGTTTCCCCTTCAAAGCCGTTCTGGTTGAGGCACAGATGCAACTGCTTGCGCGCGCGGCTCAGACATTGCCAGTAGTCCGGCTTGCTGATGGCCAGCGTGGCGCAGATTTCCTCGGGATCGCACTCCAGGAACTCCTTCATGCTGAACACCCGCGCCGGTTTGGCGGGCAGGTTGTTGACGCACAGATCCAGCACCTTGAAGAACTGATCGCTCGCGGTGCGGCTTTCCGGCGTTTGCCACAAGGCGGGCGCAACGCCTCGCATCCAGTGATCACGGCTGTCGAAAAGCAGTTCGTCCAGGTTGTCATTATCTTCCCGAGCCTGGGTTTCCGGGCTCCGATAGCGTTGGCGCAGTTTGTCCATCACCTTGTTCCGCAAGATGCCGAACAGGTAGCGGCGCGGCTCCACTCCGGCCAGCGTGGCGGCATCGGCCAACAGCAAGGCGGCAAAGGTTTCCTGCACCGCATCCTCGGCGTCGGCGTGGTGCGACAAATGCAGCCGGGCAAAGCGCAGCATCGGAGCGCGCCACAGCCGCACCCAGCTGTCCAGTTCACGTCGAATATCCACAAACCCTCCAGATTTTCCTAACGCGGCGCGTTATCCCGGTCCGCGCTCCCGCCTGGCCAGCCAGGCATCCGCCGACCACGCGCCCATGCCCTTGGCCAGCAGCGCGAACAGCATCAATGCGATCATCAGGGGCACCTTGAAGCCCTGGCCGTCGTCCGTTTCGATCTGGTTCCAGCCCGCCCAGCCCAGATCGAAGTGCACACTGTACACCGCTACCCAGGTCACGAACAGCAAGCCCAGCGCCGCCAGTCGCCCGAACAGCCCGACAACCAGCAGCAAACCGAGGCCGGTTTCCAGAATACCGGCGGTCACCCAATTCAGATCGACTGGCAGCCAGCTGACCGGCATCGGGAAACTCAGCTCGCGGAACCAGTCCGGTGCGCTCAACCCGCCGGACAGCTTGATCCGGCCCGCCTGGATGAATTCCTGCGCCAGCCACAGGCGCAGCAGCAGCAGGCCCAGCGGGGCGGTCGTTTGGTCAATCCGTTCATCCAGCCTGTTCTTCAAGGAAAGCCAGGAATTCATCGGTCAAGTCTCCATAGTAGTGTGATTGCCAGCGCGACGAGCGCACAAAGGCTTCGATCAGTTCGCGCCAGTCCGGCTCCTCCAGCGTGTTGCGCAAGGCCGGATACGCCGCCTCCAGCATTTGCGAGGCGCCCAGATAGACCAGATGCCGGTACAGCCGCATGCCCGGCTCGGCATAGCCGTCCGGGACGGTATCGGTGAGCCCCCTTACGTAGTCATGGAACGCAGGCATGTCAGCTCCCGGTTGAGGGACTCGGCGTCGGGCAGGTCGTTGTCCCATTCCAGCAGGATCGGCAGGCCCCGGCGTTGGTGCAGGTCGAGCGCGGCGCGGCGGGTGTCGCTTTCCACCGGCTGGCTGTGCGTGTCCACATACAGGCCGAAACGGTCGTCAAACTCGTGCCCGGCCACGTGCAGGTAGGTCACCCGTGACAGATCAATCCGCGTCAGGAACTCCGGCACATCCATCACGCCGTGATTCTTGAAGTTGACCGCAATATTGTTGATATCCAGCAGGATGCTGCAGTCCGCTCGCTCGACGACGGTGCTGAGGAAATCCGGCTCCGGCATATCACCGATATTGGTGTACCAGGTGCTGTTCTCGATGGCGATGCGCCGACCCAGCACGTCCTGCACCGCGCGGATGCGGTCGGCGACGCGGGTCACTTCGGCCTCCGTGAACGGAATGGGGAACAGGTCGTAAAGCTGGTGCGCGTCGCCGCTGGCGGCCAGATGGTCGGAGTAATGCTCCGCGCCCAGATCGTCAATCAGTTCCCGCAGTTCCCGTAAGAAGCCGGTGTTGAGGGGGGAACTTCCCCCCAGGTTCAGGGATACCCCGTGCAACTGCACCGGACGCCCGGACGCGATCAGCCGGTGCAGCGGCGCGCGGTCGCGGCGGATCCAGTTTTCCGGAACCACCTCAAAGAAATCGGCGTTGATCCGCGACATGTCCCAATCCGACATCTCGCGGCGGTATCCCAGACCGGCCATGGCGCGCTCCTTACTTCTTGCTGCACGAGGCGTCTTTCTTCGAGCAGGAAGCGTCCTTCGCGGGCATTTCCATCTTCGCAGCGGCGCTGTCCATCGCGGGCATGTCTTTCTTGGAACAGGAAGCTTCCTTCTTGGAGCAGGAGGCCTCTTTCACCGGGACGCCCGCGCCATCTTTCTTCGAGCATGAGGCTTCCTTGCTGTCCTTGGCTTCTTTCTTCGAGCACGACCCGTCATGTTTGGCGGTTTTGTGGGCTCCCTTCTTGCTGCAGGAACCGGCCCCGCACTTGCGTTCGCCGCCTTCGGCTGCCAGGGCGGAGGATGTGATGACGGTCAGGGCCAGAGCGGCGAGGGTACGAATGGACATGGTGTAACTCCTTGGGTTTAATGATCGGCACAAGAGGTGCTCACCCTAGTAGTCGTTACCGGCGGCGGATTCCTGACAAACTTTTTCAAAAATATTTGAAGCCGGGCGGGAAAGCCGCGTTAACCTTCGTTTCCATGAATACGCATACCTTCACACCCTTGGGTCAGACCGCCCTGCAAATCACCTTTGGTGAGACCATTGACCGTGCCGTCAACCAACGTGTCCACGCTGCCTGGCGCGCCCTGCGCGACGCCGGTTTGCCGGGCGTGGTCAATCTGGTTCCGGCCTACGCCACGCTGACGGTGCTGCTTGACCCGTTGGCGGTGCTGCTCGGCACTGCCTCGTTGCAGGCCATGGAGGCGCAATTGCTACCCCTGCTGGCTGCTGCAGACGCGCACCGCTTCACCCCGCGACGGATCGAGCTGCCAGTGCGTTATGACGGCCCCGATCTCGCCCGCGTCAGCGCGCATACCGGCATGAGCGAGGCGGAGGTGATCCTCCGTCACAGCGCCGGGGTCTATGACGTCTACTTCCTGGGTTTCTCCCCGGGCTTTGCCTATCTGGGCGGCCTCGACCCGCAACTGGCCACACCGCGTCTGGATACCCCGCGCGTGCAGGTTCCGGCGGGCAGCGTCGCCATTGGCGCTTCCCAGACGGCAGTCTATCCGCAAGCCACTCCCGGCGGCTGGAACCTGATCGGCCACTGCGACGAAGTCCTTTTTGATCCCCTGTCGGCAGAGCCCTGCCGCCTGCAGCCCGGCGATCAGGTCGTGTTTGTGCCGGTGGAGGCGTCATGCTGATCCTGGAACAACCGGCGCTCTACAGCAGCATCCAGGATCAGGGGCGTTTCGGGCAGGCACATCTGGGCATTTCGCCCGGCGGCGCGAATGATAGTCTGGCCGCATGGCTGGCGAACCGCATCGTCGGTAACCCGGAAAGCGCCGCGGTGCTGGAGTTGATCGAACCTCCCGCACGCCTGCTCTTTGTCGATGGTGCGCATGCCGTGTTCAGTGGAGCGGATGCGGATATCCGTTGCAATGGCCGGCCGGTTCCGCCTTATGCGCGTTGCTGGATTCCCGCCGGGGGGCACATCGAGATTGACCGGCCCAAGGCGGGCAGCACCATCTACTTGGCGGTGGAAGGCGGCTTCGAAACGCCTGTGGTGCTGGGCTCACGCAGCACGGATACCCGGCTGGGCATGTCCCCGTTGTCACGGGATACCTTCTTGCCGGTTGCCATCCGGGAGCAACCGCCGCGCTCCGGACATCTGATCATCCCGGCGTCTTACCCGAACGGCTTCCGCCTGTGCCAACTGTTCACCCCGGAACTGGAAGTATTGCCCGGCCCGCATTTTGACTGGCTGGATGATGATACCCAGCGACGGCTGGGGGATCGCGGATTCACCGTCAGCAGTCAAAGCAGCCGCATGGGCATCCGTTTGCAGGGAGAACCGCTGGTCGCCCCTGACCGCCAATGCCTGAGCGCGGGCGTTTGTCGCGGCGCGGTGCAGTTGCCGCCACAAGGCCTGCCCATCCTGCTGGCGGCCGAGCACCAGACAACCGGCGGCTATCCGCTGGTGTTGCAGGTCTGCGTGCATCACCTCAGTCGCATGGCGCAACTGCGGGCGGGCGAGCGTATCCGTTTTCGCATCCTGAACGAGGTTGAGGCCGCCGATCGTCTGGCAACATGGCAGGCAGTGCTGCAACGCACTCTGAAAAGGGTCTTTCATGAAGTCCATTGACCTGAACGCCGATGTCGGCGAGTTGCCGGAAGACCCTAATGTCGATGCCGAACTGATGGCATGGATCACCTCGTGCAATATCGCTTGCGGTGCGCATGCTGGTTCCGAGGCCCAGATGCGCCGTACGGTCAGGCTCGCCAAACAGCATGATGTCCGGATCGGCGCGCATCCGGGCTATGCCGATCGTGAAAACATGGGGCGGGTGGCGCAACAATTGGAAGATTCCGCACTCCGGCTGCTGATACTCGATCAGGTCGGATTGCTTCAACGAATCTGTCAGGAGGAGGGCGCGGCGCTGGTTCATGTGAAAACCCACGGGGCACTCTATAACCAGTCGGCTCGTGATCCGCATATGGCGCGGGTGATCAGCGCCGCGATCAGGGAGATTTCACCCGAAATCGTAGTGGTCGGTCTGGCGGGCAGTGAACATGTCCGCGCGGCGCGGGAGTGCGGCTTGCGGGTGGCGGAAGAGGCTTTTGCTGACCGGCGTTACGAATCTGATGGCAGCCTGACATCACGAACGCATCCGCAGGCCTTGATTACCGATGAACAGGAGGCGCTGCAACAGGTCTTAAGCTTGGCAAAAGAGGGTAGGGTACGGACGCGGGAAGGGCAGTGGCTGGCTCAGAATGCCGATACGGTTTGTTTGCATGGGGATGGACCGCATGCGGTGGCGTTTGCCCGGTTGTTGAAAGCTACTCTGGCGGAGTCAGGGATCAGCGTTAAATCATTCGTCAACATGTAAGAGCGCACTGCGTGCGCCCTTGTTCGCCAGACAGTCCGTTCATTTCAGCGAAGGACATGTCCGGCTTCAACCGGTTCAGACATTGAACCGGAAGTGCACCACATCCCCGTCCTTCATCACATAGGCCTTGCCTTCCAGACGCCATTTACCGGCATCCTTCGCACCCTGCTCGCCCTTGTAGTTGATGAAGTCGTCGTAGGAAATCACTTCCGCGCGGATAAAGCCCTTTTCAAAGTCAGTATGGATCACGCCCGCAGCTTGCGGTGCGGTGTCGCCCACCTTGATCGTCCAGGCGCGCACTTCCTTCACCCCGGCGGTGAAGTAGGTTTGCAGGCCCAGCAGTTCATAACCGGCACGGATCACGCGGTTCAGGCCCGGTTCTTCCATGCCCAGCGTTTCCAGGAACTCGGCCTTGTCGGCATCGTCCAGTTCGGCAATCTCGGCTTCGATCTTGTTGCAGATCGGCACCACCACCGCCTTCTCGGCGTTGGCGTAGGCCACCACAGCGTCCAGGAAGGCGTTGTTTTCAAAACCGTCTTCCGCCACGTTGGCGATGTACATCACCGGCTTGGTGGTGATCAGGCACAGCGGCTTCAGCGTCAGCAGCTCTTCCGGGCTCAGGTCCAGCGTGCGGGCGCGCTTGCCTTCGGACAGCGTCGGCAGGATCTTCTCGATCACGGCCTTCAGCGCCTGGGCTTCCTTGTCGCCGCCCTTGGCCTGCTTTTCAACGCGCTTCAGCGCCTTTTCGGCGGTGTCCATATCGGCCAGCGCCAGTTCCATGTTGATGATTTCAATGTCATCGACTGGATGGATGCGGTTGGCGACATGAATGACGTTTTCGTCTTCGAAGCAACGCACCACGTGTGCGATGGCGTCGGTTTCACGGATGTTGGCCAGGAACTGGTTGCCCAGGCCTTCGCCCTTGGACGCACCCGCCACCAGGCCGGCGATGTCCACGAACTCCATGCTGGTCGGCACCACACGTTCCGGCTTCACGATTTCAGCCAGCGCATCCAGACGCGCATCCGGCATCGGCACAATGCCGGTGTTCGGTTCGATGGTACAGAACGGGAAGTTTTCAGCGGCGATGCCCGCTTTGGTCAAGGCATTAAATAGGGTAGATTTGCCAACATTCGGCAGGCCCACAATGCCACAATTGAACCCCATGTCTGTTTCCTCGTCTGTCTGTTCGCAATGGCGCGCATCGTACACGAAAACGACTTGTTTT
>DASUIL010000149.1:0-2140 GCA_036273075.1 Fluviicoccus sp.
CTGGCCAGTTCGCCGTCCACGTCCAGCGAGGGAATGAAGTTGGTGTCCTCGGCGATGCGCCGCAGGCGGTCGCCTTCCTCGCTGCCTTGCCAGGCGCCCAGCAGGGTCATGCTGGTGCTGCCCGGGCTTTGTTGCAGGAAACGCACCACCGACAGCAGCAGCGCGCCTTCCAGCGGCAATTGCTGTTCCAGGCGGTCGGCGTTGATGGTCAGCGCCGCCTCCGGTTTTTGCAACAACAGTTGGATGGCGCGATCGCCCAGTGACAGGCTGTTGCGGCCGCGCGGCACCAGTTGCGGCCGTGACTGATAGACGGCGCGCACCGGCTGCGTGGTCATCGGCGGGCGGTAACCGTCGTCGTCATCGTCGTGCTCTTCCGGAGTGTGGGGACGGAAGGCGGCTGACGGAGCTGGTGCGGGCGGAGCCTTGCCGGTATCCGGATTATGGATGCCGGTCAATGTCGAAAGCCGTTGCCACAACAGTTGCCGGAACAGGCTGGCCGGGACTTTTTCCAGCAGCGGCGTGGCCAGATTGGCCAGACGGCTGCGGCCTTCCAGCGACTCCAGGCGCAAGCCCTCCGACAGATGCCGGAACAGGAAGTCGGCCAGCGGTTCGGCGTTGTCGAGGCGTTGGCGGAAGGCGTCGAGGCCTTCTTCCCGCACCAGCGAGTCCGGGTCATGGCCGTCGGGCAGGAACAGGAAGGCGGCGCTGACGCCGTCCTTGAGCGCGGGCAGGGCGGACTCCAGCGCCTTCCACGCGGCGCGCCGCCCGGCTTCGTCGCCGTCAAAGCAGAAAATCACGTCAGGGACACTGCGGAACAGGCGTTCGACATGCACGGTGCTGGTGGCGGTGCCCAGCGTCGCCACCGCGAACGGCAGGCCGGCCTGATGCATGGCGATCACGTCCATGTAGCCTTCCACGACGACGACCCGTTTCAGGTCCTGCCGCGCCTGCCGGGTTTCGTACAGGCCGTACAGTTCCTCGCCCTTGTGGAAGACCGGGGTTTCCGGGGAATTCAGGTACTTGGGCTTGCTGTCGTCCAGCACACGGCCGCCAAAAGCCATGATCCGGCCGCGAAAATCGCGGATCGGGAAGATCACCCGTTCGCGCATGGCGTCGTAGTGCGAGTTGCGCTGTTCGTTGAAGATGACCAGTCCGGCCTGCTTCAGCAGCGCCACCTGCTCCGGTGAGCCGCCGAGGGCGCGCAGCAGGTTGTCCCACCCGGCCGGGGCGTAACCCAGCCGCCATTCCTTCGCGACCTGCCCGGTCAGCCCGCGCTGGCGCAGGTATTGGGTGGCGCGCTCGCGCTGCGGGTGCTGGCGCAATTGATCTTCATAGAAACGGGCGGCGGCATCCAGGATGTCATACAGCGGTTGCCGCGAGGCGCGTTCCTCGCCGTGGCCCTGGCTGGTCTCGGGCAGCGTCATCCCGGCTTTTTGCGCCAGGTATTCCAGACTGTCCATGAATTCGCGGCGCTCGTACTGCATCAGGAAGCTGAGCGCAGTGCCGGACACGCCGCAACCGAAGCAATGGTAGAACTGCTTTTCGCGGTTGACGGAGAAGGAGGGCGTCTTTTCGTTGTGGAACGGGCAGCAGGCGGAGTAGTTCTTGCCGGATTTCTTCAGGCGGACATGAGCCCCGATCAGATCGACGATATCGGTGCGGTGCAGCACTTCATCAATGAAGGATTGGGGAATGCGGCCAGCCATGAGGGAATGCTGTCAGCCAGAATTAAAGGGTGTAAGGTAGCAAAAATGACAGCGGGGGTGTAACGGGATCAGCCGAGCTTGGCCTTGACCTTCTTGGAAACCTCGGCCCCGTCGGCGCGACCGGCAATCTGCGGACGCAACAGGTTCATCACCTTGCCCATGTCGCGGGCGGAGGCGGCGCCGGTTTCGGCAATGGCGGCGGCGATCAGGCTGTCCACTTCCTCGTCCGAGAGCCGGGCGGGCAGGAAGACTTCCAGCACGTCAATCTCGGCCTGCTCCTGAGCGACCAGGTCGGCGCGATTGGCGGACTGATAAGCAGCGACGGATTCCCGGCGCTGCTTGATCAGCTTTTCCAGGACGGCCAGCACGCGGGCATCGTCCAGTTCGACACGTTCATCAACTTCGATTTGCTTGAGGGCCGCCAGCGCCATGCG
>DASUIL010000150.1:0-2238 GCA_036273075.1 Fluviicoccus sp.
CCTGGCTTTCCGTTTCCTGCTGCGCACCGAAGGCAGCGACAAGGACTGGATGGAAACCCGTCTGGCGATGATGAAGCTGCTGGTGGCGATGCTGGGCAGCGAAGGGGACGCCCGGCAGTTTGCCGGGCTGTGGTCGATGCGACCCGAAGCCTGATCAGCGCGAACGCTTCACCATCAGGTCGACAACGGCCTTGATTTCCTTGTCGGAATAGGCGCATTCGTAGCAGTGCTTGTCGGGCATGCCCTTGGACGTCCCCTGAATCGCGTTGCGGTAGAGGGCTTTTTTGCCCTTGGCGATGCGCGGTTTCCAAGCCTCCTTGTCGCCAACCACCGGTGCGCCCATGTCGCCGCCGTCCGCGTGACAGGTGGCGCAGACATCGTTATACAGCTCGGCGGCGGGCTTGGCCTGCGCCAGCGCGGCGGTCAGCAGCAGGCCCAGACCTAGGGCGAACACGCCGGGGCGGGTGAAGGTGTTGCTTTTCATGGGCGTTCCTTTGCGGACTATTGGTATGGTCCGGTCAGTATAGAGCCGGGCAAGGCCGGTTGTCTCCCGGCCTTTGACGGCTTCAAGCCCGCCCGTTCTCCACCAGCCAGTTCTTGTACTGCTCGCGAACGCCGGTCTTCAGCAGCTTGCCGGTAGCGGTATGCGGCAATTCATCCACAAACACCACCGCATCCGGCATCCACCACTTCACGATCTTGTCCTTCAGGAAATCCAGCACCTCCTGTTCGGTGACGGTGCTGCCTTCCTTGCGGATGGCCAGCAGCAGCGGCCGCTCGTCCCATTTCGGGTGATAGACGCCAATCACGCAGCATTCCTTCAGGCCGGGATGACCCACCGCCGCGTTCTCCAGATCAATCGAACTGATCCACTCCCCGCCGGACTTGATCACATCCTTCGAGCGGTCGACAATCTGCATGGTGTTTTCCGCGTCGATGGTGGCCACGTCGCCGGTGTCGAACCAGCCGCCTGCGAAGGCCTTCTTGTCATCATGCAGGTAATACTCGCCCGCCACCCACGGCCCGCGCACCAGCAGGCGGCCGAAGGTCTTGCCGTCGCGCGGCAGGTCGTTACCCGCATCGTCCACAATCTTGATTTCCACCCCGTACACCGGACGGCCCTGTTTCAGCTGGCGCTGGTAACGTTCTTCCTTCGGCAGCGCCGCCAGCTTGCTGTTCATGTTGTTGACCGTGCCCAGCGGGCTCAGTTCGGTCATGCCCCAGGCGTGAATCAGGAAGGCGTCGTGCTTCTGGTCGAAGGCCTTGATCATCGCCAGCGGCGCGGCGGAACCGCCGACCACCACGCTGTGCACGCTGTCCAGCTTGGCGTTGATCTGGTCGAGGTAGTTCAGCAGCCCCAGCCACACCGTCGGCACGCCCAGCAGCAGCGTTGCCTGTTCGCCGTTGATCAGTTCGTACAGCGACGCGCCGTCCATGCCCGCGCCGGGGAAGACCAGCTTGGCGCCGGTGATGGTGGCGGCGTAGGGCGTGCCCCATGCGTTGACGTGGAACATCGGCACCACCGGCAATATCACCGAATCGGCATGGATGTTCAGTGCGTCGTGGCGGGTGGCGGCGGTGGCGTGCAGCACGGTGGAGCGGTGGGTGTACATAACGCCCTTGGGGTTGCCGGTGGTGCCGGAGGTGTAGCACAGCGCCGCGCCGGTGTTTTCGTCGAGGCAGGGCCACTCGTATTCGTCGGACTGGTCGGCAATCAGCTCTTCGTAGCAGATCAGTTTCGGCAGCTTGCTGGCGGCGGGCATGTGCTCGCGGTCGGTCAGTACCACATAGCCTTCCACCTTGGGCAGCTTGTCGTGCACGGCTTCCAGCAGCGGCAGGAAGGTGAGGTCGACGAAGATGTAGCGGTCCTGGGCGTGGTTGACGATGTAGATGATCTGTTCCGGGAACAGGCGCGGGTTGATGGTGTGGGTGACGGCGCCGATGCCGCTGACGCCAAAGTACAGTTCGTAGTGCCGCCAGGTGTTCCAGGCCAGGGTGCCGATGCGGTCGCCGGGCTGGATGCCCAGTTTGCGGGTAAGGGCGTTGGCCAGCTGCTTGCTGCGGCGGGCGGCCTGGGCGTAGGTGGTGCGGTGGATGCCGCCTTCGACCTTGCGGCTGACGATTTCGGCGTCGGGGTGGGAGACGATGGCGTGTTCGATCAGGGTGGATATCAACAGGGGTTGCTGCATCATGCTCATTGTTGTTTTCTCGCGGTGATGGGGCGGGTCTGGGGGTCAA
>DASUIL010000151.1:0-6865 GCA_036273075.1 Fluviicoccus sp.
ACCTTTTAAAAATGATGAGCCATGCTCAGGGAAGCAATGAAAATCAAAGGAGGCGAGCTGAATGACGAAGTACTGTAAAGTGACAAGCAACAAACGAAGGCTACACAAACTTGAAGATATTGCAGGGACATAGAAATACGCGCATTCCGTCCCCGCGTCAAACCTTTTCTGACCGGAACCGCCATAATCCTTCAACCTCCGGTCATTTCGGGCCAGATTAAGGGAAAATCCGACCGGGGCATGCTATACCTGCCCGAAGAACAACAAATCGGTACGGCAGGAATCTTGCATCATTCCGCTCACCCGACCCGCTTCCGGAGACAAGCATGGAACCCCGAATTGACGCCCCCGGCGCCCGCGACCTTGTGCATATCGGCAGCCTGCTGGGCGATGCCGACAAACTGGCGCGCGAGCGCTGCGGAGCAACCCTCGACGGCTCGCTGCGGGATCTGTCGCGCCTGCAACAGGTGCTCGACAGCGGCGCCCTGCACCGTGATGACGCCTATCCGCTGCAAATCCTGGGCATGGCTTTCGGCAGGCTGTTCGTCAACGAGAACCCGCAATATGACTGGTGGATGGTGGAAGATGCCGAGGGCCGCGAACCGGCTGTCCGCTACCAGGAAAGTTCGCTGCTGCTGTTCCCGCAAACCATGATTTCCAAACGGCTGGAAAGCGACGGCCGCGTTGATGTGGCGCATTTCTACGACGAACTGCTGGAAGAGCTGGAAACGCTGATCGCCGAGAACGTCTGAGGTTCAGAACAACGGCAGGGTGACGCCGCGCGCCGGCGCGACCGGCGCGGCTTCCGGCTCCGCGCCCGCCTTCACCAGCGATCCCACCCGCACCCCCAGCAGCCGCAGGCGGCGGTCCAGCGGCACCCGTTTCAGGCACTCCCCCGCCAGCCGCCGGATCACCCGGGCATCGGCGGTGAATTCCTCGCCGGTATGGTCGCGGGTTACCGCCCGGAAATCGTCATAGCGCAGCTTGATGCCGATGGTGCGGCCGACATAGCCCTTGCGCTGCAAATCAGCCGCCACCTGTTCGCACAGCCGCGTAAACACCGCCCCCAGTTCGGTGCGGTCCAGCACCACGTGCAGGTCGCGGCCAAAGGTGGTTTCCCGGCTCATCGACACCGGCTCGCTGGCAGTGACCAGCGGGCGGTCATCACGCCCGTGCGCGGCGGCATGCAGCCAGGCGCCGTAGCTGCGGCCGAACTGTTGCACCAGCCAGGTCTCGTCGCGGGCCGCCAGCTCGGCAATGGTGCGGATGCCCAACGCCTGCAGCCGCTGGTCGGTCTTGGGGCCGATGCCGTTGATCTTGCGGCAGGGCAAGGGCCAGACCAGGGTTGGCAGATCCTCTTCAAACACCAGCGACACGCCGTTGGGTTTGTGGAATTCACTGGCCATTTTCGCCAGCAGCTTGTTCGGGGCAACGCCCACCGAACAGGTCAGGCCGGTGGCGGCCAGAATGGCGGCCTGGATTTCCAGCGCCTTGTTTCGTCCGCCATCCGCCTGCACCCCGGGCAAATCCGTCAGGTCGATATACACCTCGTCGATACCGCGATCTTCCATCACCGGCGCTATCTTCCGGATTTCCGCCTTGAAAAGTCGTGAAAATCGGCGATATTCGTCGAAATCGACGGGCAGCATGATTGCGTCCGGGCAGAGTTTCGCCGCCTTCATCATGCCCATCGCCGAGCCGACGCCATATTGCCGGGCGGCGTAGGTGGCGGTCGTGATAACGCCGCGTCCGGCATATTCGCGCAAGCGTGGAAACTCGTGCAGGGCCAGCGCGGCATGGCCGCGTTCACGGGCTGCCTGCAACAGCACATGATCCGGGGCGCGCCGCGAACCGCCGATCACCACCGGTTGTCCCTGCAACTGCGGATAACGCAGCAGTTCCACGGACGCGAAGAAGGCGTCCATATCAAGATGGGCGATGCGGCGCAGGGGGCTGAACAGCTCCGGCGGAGGCATGGGGAATTCCGGAATGAAAGATCAAAGGCGGTCAGTTAGCGTAAAAAATAAACGCCGACAGCACAAGCCGAAGCGCCTGCTTAACGACATAAGTTGTCGCCCTACTGTGGATTGAGCATCAACGGATACGCACCGGCAGCGACACCCAGCCCAGCACGCCGACCACCAACATCACCAGTCCCAGCAGTTTCGCCAGCCGCCAACCCGAGTGGTAAGGGCGCAGCAGGGTCATGTCTTCCACATAGAGGGTTTCACAGGCGCCGTTGCCGGTATCGGTACGCACCGTGCTGGTGCCGCGCCGGAAGGCAAAACCGTGATTATGCGCATATTCGGCCAGATACCCGCGCAACCGGACCTGATCGCCAATTTTGACGTCGCGTAATTTTTCCGCCAGCGCAGCGTTCGCCGTCAGCAAGTGGTTGTTGGAAATGCCGGTCTGGTCAAATTTGACAAAGGCCTCGTGCGAGCGCGTAAAGAAATTGCAGGTGAACTGGCCGCTGGAAAAGCGGATATCGCGCCAGGCCGAATCGCTGACGTTCTTGCCCCAGATCACGCACAGGTCCATCACGTTCAGGCGATCATTCCACTGCTGGTGCAGGTAATCCTTCCACGAGCCGGTATCGTGCAGGCTGACCACCATGCCGTTCAGGGTGTAGCGGTAGCGCGGATAAATGGTATAGGTGATGCCGCCAATGGTTTTCTGGAACGGCGCTTCCTGTACCGCCACCTGCTCCGGCTCCTGCAACAGTTCACGGGCATAATCCACCGCATCCGGCAGGTCGTTCTGCTTCCAGAACCCCAGCACCAGCAACAGCAAGCCGGACCACATCAGCAATCTCACCAGCACGTGCATAGCGGGTATCCGTCAATCCATGAAAAGGTGCGGCATGATAACAGCCGCCATGTTCCACGTGGAACATTACAGGAAGCTGCCGATGAACATGGTCAGCCAACCTTTGCCCTTTTGCAGGGTTTTCAGTTCACGCTGCAAATTCCGCCGCGCCGCCGACTCATAGCGCTCCCGGAATTCCGGCAACTGGTAGAGTCTTGGTTGGCTCAGAAAATCGTCGAGTACCCGGCAGCGGCCTTCCTTGAATACGTCCTCCGGCACCCAGGCGTACTCGGCGCGAATCCCCCGCTCGTATTCGGCGTAGCGTTTCGGATCAGCACCAAGAATGCGGATATCGACATCCCGCAAGACCGCCTCGTCCGGCGTCATCGGGCCACCGACATGACCGGAAGACAGGATCAGGCCTCGCACCCGGCCCACCAGCGGCCCGGTTATCCCGGCCTCGAACAGCGCCCGCTCCGCCAGATCGGCGCTATCGGCCTCATTGGTGGAGGAGTGCGTGTCATAGACCATGTCGTGAAACCAGAGCGCCAGCGCCACTTCGGCCGGATGACGGCAATGGCTTCGCACCGTCTCAAAGGTCTCCAGACAGTCTTCCAGATGCTGACGGTTATGATAATGCCGGTGCGGCTCGTCCCAGGCTTCCAGGACCTGCTGCATCCATCCCCGAGGCGGCGTGGCCCCAAGCGCATGCCACGTGCCTTGCCAGGCTTTGGTCAGATGAGTCATGGCTTTCCCCAAAAAGCCTTGAAAAACAATAAATTATTCTCTCATCAAAGTTCGCTGTCCTGTCGCAGCCATCGTCGCAAGGTCTGGTAAAGCTCATCGCGGCGAAACGGTTTCGACAGATAGCCGTCCATGCCCGAGGCCAGGCAGTGTTCACGGTCGCCGGACATGGCGTTAGCCGTCACCGCCACCACCGGCGTACGCCGGTAAGGCGCTCCGGTTTGCAGGTCCTGCCCCGCCTCCCACTCGCGGATGCGCCGCACCGCTTCAAAGCCATCCATTTCCGGCATCTGGCAATCCATCAGCACCAGGTCGTAATCGCGCAGGCAGAACTGCTCCAGGGCTTCGCGGCCGTTCGAGGTGCGGGTCACGGTCAGGCCCATGCGCAGCAGCATGGCGGTGGCCAGTTCGGCGTTGACCTGGTTGTCCTCGGCCAGCAGCACATGCCCGTCCAGGCTAAGCAAGGGCGCATGGGGGCGCATCACCGGCGCGGCGGGCGTGGCGGCCGCCGCCGGCAACAGCAGGCGGAACCGGAATACCGAGCCTTCGCCGGGCAGGTTTTCCGCCAGAATGGCGCCGCCCATCAGGTCCAGCAACTGCCGGCAGATGGCCAGCCCCAGCCCGGTGCCGCCAAAACGGCGCGCCATCGAACCGTCCGCCTGGCTGAACGGCTGGAACAGCCGGGAGCGCGTCTGTTCATCAAAACCGATGCCGCTATCGCGCACTTCAAACTGCACATGCGCCCGGCCTGCCACGGGCCCTTCCGGGCTGACCGACGTTACCGTGATGCGCACTTCGCCGCGCTCGGTGAATTTGATGGCATTGCTGACCAGATTGCCCAGAATCTGCTTCAGGCGCAGGGCATCGCCGTGCAGGGCGTCCGGCACCGTCGGGTCTATCCGCGCCTGCAACAGCAGCCCCTTGATCGAGGCGCGCGAACTGTAGAGGTCGGTGACTTCCTGCACCAGCGCCTTCAGGCTGAAATCTTCCGGGCTGAGCTGCAGCTTGCCCGACTCCATTTTCGAGAAGTCGAGAATGTCATTGATGATCCGCAACAACGATTCGCCGGAGGTGTAGACGGTTTTCGCCATCCGGTGCTGCACCGGGTCCAGCGGCGTGTCCATCAGCAGCTCGGTCATGCCCAGCACCCCGTTCATCGGCGTGCGGATTTCATGGCTGACCGTGGCCAGAAATTCCGATTTGGCCAGGCTGGCGGATTCAGCCACGCGCCGGGCCAGGTCCAGATCGGCATTGGCCTGCTGCAAGGCGGCCGTGCGCTCCTCCACCCGCGACTCCAGGGTCCGGGTCAGGTTTTCCAGCTCATGGAGGGCGGTATTCTTGATCGAGAGCGCCGCAACGTAGAAATGCATGGCGTCGGAGCGCGGAAAGACTGACAGCTTCAAGCCTGAATCCAGCAATTGGCGGATATCGCCGAACTGCGGATAGCCCAGGAAGAGGAAACCGCCTTCAGGCAGACGGTAGAAACTACCGCCCAAACGTGGTGCTTCCACGGGGTACAGTTCCAGAACAACGGCCTGTTCCAGCGTTTGCAGCACCACGTCCCGATCCAGCGGTAAAGGCGGGCTGGCAAGGCGGAAACGCGATGTCAGCACCTCTCCTGCCGTCAGCCCCGGCGCCAGCAGGCTGATGGCCGGTCCCCAGCCGCGCAGGCGCAACCCGGCGTCCATGCGCAGGTGAAAGGGATGGGTGCGGGCAAACAGTGCTTCATCCAGCCGGACCAGATCCGGCGGCAAGCCCTCAGGCGGCGGTGCGCTCGATCCGGAATTCGTCATAGTCTCGCTCATCGGCGCGTTGCCGGATGTGGCTGACCGTTCCCGGCTCGCCAAAGAAATCGCACAAGCCTTCCAGCAGGCCGGTCACAAGCGGCGCCAGCCCGGCGCGGGTGGAGTAATAGCGGACCAGGATCGTCCCCTCGCCATCGCGCCGCACCAGGAAGGAAGGCGGACGCAGGCCGGGCATCTGGTTGCCAAGGGCGGCGTGCATGCTGTTGAGATTGGACAGGAAGGTAAAGATATCGGGGCCGTTGATCGTGAAAAGATCCTTGTACTCCCCCGCCGAATTCTCGCTGACCCAGCGATGGCCGACACAACGCAGCAGGTTTTCCGGAGTATCCCCGGTCAGTTCGCAGGCCGTGCCGACCATGGCGTAGGACCATTCATCCGGGTACGGCTTCATGCTGACGAAGAACGAGGCGTCAAAGGGCAGGCGCGCCGCAATATCGCGCCAGACGGCATCGCCATACTGCCGCTGCAGGGTGCCCGCCAGCAGGTTGTTGACCAGTCCGTACATACCCGGCCTCCGGGATTTATTGTTTTTACAGATTCACTCTAGGCCGGGGGTCTGGGCAAGTCAAATCCGCGCAAACGCGGGCCGTCGAACATCCATTGCGCTATTTGTTGTCAATTCAGGCCAGTAATGCTAGATTTTCGTCAAATCTTGTACGGTCGTCCCATGAAATCCGATTTTGACCCTTCGCGCCCGGCGGTGCCGATCGCTTATCCCCGACTGCTGGTGGAAATCCTGAACGACTGGGGCACGAACCGCGAGACGTTGCTGGCCGGCACCGGCATTTCTCCCGGCATCTTCGAGAATCCCGAGAACCGGCTGACACCCGCGCAGTTCCTGCATCTGGTGCTGAACGCGTTCTATTACGGCAAGAACCCGGCGCTGGGCTATGAGCTGGGTCTGCGCACGCCGGTCACTTCGCACGGCTTCCTCGGCTATGGCGTCATGAGCTGCCAGACCCTGCGCGACGCCATCGAGCTGGCCTCGAAATATGTCCGCCTGCGCACCATCCTGATGACCTTCCGTCTTTACGAGGACGGCGAGGAGGCGGTGGTCGAGGCCAACACCAACTACCCGGTCGGACCGCTGCGCCAGTTTGTCTTCGAAAGCCTGCTGCTGAGCCTCGCCCGGGCGGGCACCTTCATCACCGGCACCCATCTCCAGAACGGCGAGATCCATTTTGATTACCCCGAGCCAGATTATTACGCCGCCAACCGGCACCGCCTGCCGCCAATGAAATTCAACCGTTCCGCCAACCAGTTGCGCTTTCCGCGCACCCTGCTCGACCAGCCGCTGGTCATGGCCGATCCGGTGGCGGCGCGGCTTGCCGTGGAACAATGCGAACGGGAAATGGTGCTGCTCAATGAAAGCGCGGCCGATCTGCCCGCGCGGCTGCGGGCGCTGTTTGGCGCGACGGACGGCGTCTATCCCAACCTCGATACGGCGGCGGAAAAGCTGTTCATGTCCACCCGAACCCTGAAACGCCGCCTGCAGCAGCATGGCACCA
>DASUIL010000152.1:0-4560 GCA_036273075.1 Fluviicoccus sp.
GGCGGCCAACGTCTGTGCGGCGGAATTCGTGCAGGAGCGGCACTTGCCCGCCCTGTACCGGAATCACGAAGGCCCGAAGGACGAGAAGCTGCTGAAGCTGAAGGGCTATCTGGGCATCATGGGCGTCGAGTTTCCCGCCAAACCGAAGCTGACCCCGGCGGACTTCCAGAAAGTGCTGAAGAGTGTCGCCGAGCGTCCGGATGCCTCGATTGTGGAAACGATGCTGCTGCGTTCGATGATGCAGGCGGTCTACAGCCCGGAGAACCTGGGCCACTTTGGCCTGGCCTATCCGGCCTACGCGCACTTCACCTCGCCGATCCGCCGTTATCCCGACCTGCTGCTGCACCGTGTGATCCGCCATTACCTGCATCATCCGGAAGCGAACCCCCACGTGGACATGGCGACGATGGTGGCGCTGGGCGAACACTGCTCGATGGCCGAGCGCCGGGCCGATGAGGCCACCCGCGACGTCACCGCCTGGCTGAAGTGTGAGTACATGCAGGACCACATCGGCGACACCTTCAAGGGTGTCATCACCGCCGTGACCAGCTTCGGCTTCTTTGTGGCGCTGGATGACATTTTTGTCGAAGGCCTGGTGCACATCCGCAACCTGGAAGGCGATTTCTACAACTTCGATCCGGTGATGCATACCCTGACCGGTTCTCGCACCGGCGTGGTTTATGCCATGGGCGACAAGGTGCAGATCCGCGTGGCCGGGGTTAACCTGGACGAGCGCAAGATGGACTTCGAGCTGGAAGGCCGCCTGAATTCCGCGCGCCGTTCCAAGAAACCGGCCGTCGCCCCGGCAGACGCCCCGGCGGAAGGCAAGACCGCCCCGAAACCCCGTCCGCCGCGCCAGAAGGCGCCGGCCAAGGCCAAGGTTCCGGCTCCGGCACCGGCGCAACCGGTTGCCGACGGGGAGGCAAAGCCGAAAGCGAAGAAGCCCCGCAACCGTAATCGCGGCAAGCCGAAAGCCAAGCAAGAGAACAAGGGGTAAATCATGGCCAAACCCGAACTGGTATATGGCATTCATACCGTGGAAGCCTTGCTGCATCAGCATCCCGAGTCGGTGCTGGAAGTATTCATCCAGCTGACGCGGGAGGACAACCGCCTGCATGTGATTGAAAACCTGACCAAGCGCCATGGCATTGCGCTGCAGGTGACCAGCCGCGACAAGCTGGACCAGATGTCCGGCAGCCCGCAGCATCAGGGTGTGGCGGCGCGCACGCGGCCGCTGCCGGTGCAGGGCGACAGCGAACTGCTGACGCTGGTGGAGGGGCTGCAAGTACCGCCGCTGTTGCTGGTGCTGGACAACATTACCGACCCGCACAACCTGGGCGCCTGCCTGCGCACGGCCGAAGCGGTGGGCGTGCATGGCGTGGTGGCTCCGAAGGACCGCGCCGCCGGGCTGACGCCGGTGGCGCGCAAGACAGCCTCCGGTGCGGCGGAAGTGCTGCCGTTCTTCCAGGTGACCAACCTGGCGCGTACGCTGGGCCAGTTGGCCGAGGCCGGGGTCTGGCGGGTGGGCACCACGCTGACCCCCGAAGCCAAGTCGCTGTATGAAATCAAGCTGACCGGGCCGATGGCGATCGTGATGGGCGCGGAAGGCAGCGGCATGCGCCGCCTGACCCGTGAGAACTGCGACGAGCTGGCCTTCATCCCGATGGTGGGCACGGTGCAGAGCCTGAACGTGAGCGTGGCCACCGGCATCACGCTGTACGAGGCCTACCGGCAGCGGACACGCTGAAGCGTGACTCCCTCCCCCACAGCTGGGGAGGGGATTCCCGGTTGCCGGTTTCCGTTATACTCTCCCCCACAATCCCTCCCGAGTACCCTTCGTGTTCTCTTCGCAATCGCGCGTGATGAGCTATGGCATCCTGCTGTTCACGCTGTGTGTCTGGACCAGTTTCATCCTCATTTCCCGCATGGGCGGCAAAAGCGAACTGACGCCGTGGGACATTACCGCGCTGCGGTTCGGCACGGCGGCGCTGGTGCTGCTGCCGGTGGTGGTGGTGCGCGGGGTCCGGCATTATTTCACCGGGAAATTCCTGATGCTGGCGCTGCTGGGCGGCCTGGGCTACGCCGGGCTGGCCTATGCCGGGTTTTCGCAGGCGCCGGCGTCGCACGGCGCGGTGCTGTTGTCGGGCATCCTGCCATTCTGGACGGCGGTGGCGACCTGGGCGGTGCTGGGTGAGCGCATGACCCGCGACCGCTGGATTACGCTGGCGTTCATTGCGGCGGGTATCGGGTCGATGGCGTGGGGGGAAATGCATCATGACGCCCGGCTGGGCTGGGGCGAGGTCTGTTTCATTGCCGCTTCCTGCTGCTGGGGCTTTTACGGGGCATTGCTGAAGCGCTGGCAGTTGCCGCCGCTGGAAGCCACGATGGGGGTGGCCCTGCTGTCCGCGCTGCTGTTCATGCCGGTGTATGCCTTGTTCCTGCCCTCCGGCATGGCGGCGGCAAGCTGGCCGACGATCATCACCCAGTCACTTTTTCAGGGCATTCTGGTGGTGATTGTGGCGATGGTGAGCTTCATCGAGGCGCAACGCCGGTTGGGACCGTTCACCACGGGCGCGTTCCTGGCGCTGGCCCCGGTGCTGGGGGCGACGCTGGCGGTGCCGGTACTGGGTGAGCCGCTGACCCTGAGCGTGGTGCTGGGGCTGATCGGGGTGAGCGTGGGGGCGATCCAGCCGTGGAAGTGGGTGCAACGGCCTGCTGCCTGAAGCGATCAATCGAACGTCTACCGGCCCGGAAGGGCAATTTTCAACAAGGAGCAAGAGGATGGAAGTTTCACTGGGTAAAACCGTGTCTGAAGTGCGGGTCAACGAGCGCATGGGCTATGTGGTGAAGGGCGAGGACCTGCAGTTTGTGGAGGTGACGCTTCAACCCGGCGCGGCGGTGATCGGCGAGCAGGGCGCCATGATGTACGTGGATGGCGACGTGCAGATTGATACCGTGCTTGGGGACGGCACCGATTCCGCCTTCGGGGGGCTCGGCCGACTGTTCAAGGCGATCAAGCGCAGTTTAACCGGCGAATCGCTGTTCAGCAGCCGCTATACCGTCCAGGGTTCGCAGGCACAGCGCGTGGCGTTTGCCGCCCCCGGCCCGGGCCAGATATTGCCGATCTCTTTGGGCGAGATGGGCGGTGAGCTGATCTGCCAGAAAGGCGCGTATCTGGCGGCGGAGCAGGGCGTGGAGGTTAACCTGGCCTGGCAGAAGCGGCTGCGCGTCGGCTTCTTCGGCGGCGAGGGTTTCATCATGCAACGGCTGAACGGGCAGGGCGTTGCCTTTGTGCATGCTTCGGGCACGCTGACAGAGCTGGACCTGCAACCGGGCCAGGTGCTGCGGGTGGATACCGGCTGCCTGGTGGCGCTGACGCCGTCGGTGCGCTATGACATCAAATATGCGGGCAAGGTGAAAACGGCGCTGTTTGGCGGCGAAGGCCTGTTCCACGCCACGCTGACCGGCCCCGGCAAGGTGTGGCTGCAGTCGATGCCGATGTCGCGGCTGAGCGGTGCGTTGTTCGGCAGCGCAGTGCGCGGACGTTCGGGCGGATTGACCGGGAAGATGTACCTGATATTCGTCATCTTCGTGATCATCCTGTCGGTGGCCACCGGCGGCGGCAAGTAATGATGATTGCCTGCCGTTTGTTCGGACCGGGCCTGCCGGTGGCGGGTGAGCCGGTGACGGTGTCGCTGGACAGCGGCAGCTTGCGGGTGCATGTGACGCCCGAGCGCCGCGTCGCGATGGCGGATCTGGCGGTGTCGGTGGGCGGTTTCGACCATGACGAGCTGTTTCTGGCCTGGACGGATGCCGATGGCCGCTGGACGGTGAAGCCGGAAGGCAAGGCGGGCCGCGAAGCCTTCCTGAGTTATGCACCCGAAGCCCTGACGGCGCAATTGCGGCATTGGCGGCGCCATACCGGCGCGCAGCAGTGGGTGTTGCGCGGGGTGATGGCGTCGGCGGCGATGTTTCTGGTGTCGGTGCTGCTGCTGTGGTGGAAGTATGACGCCGCGCTGAGCTGGGTGGCGGCCCGGATTTCCCCGGAAACCGAACTGAAGCTGGGGGATGCGGCGCTGGAAGGCCTGCGGGAGAACCAGACTTTCCTGGATAAGGGCGAGGCTGTGGATGTCGTGCGGCAGATGGGCAGCAATCTGACGAAGGGTTCGCGCTACCGGTACCGCTGGCTGGTCAGCAGCAGCAAGCAGGTGAATGCCTTTGCCCTGCCGGGCGGCATTGTGGTGATTAACCGGGGATTGATTGAGGCGACGCAGTCGGCCGACGAACTGGCGGCGGTGCTGGCGCACGAGGTGCAACACGTGGAGCAGCGGCATGCGCTGAAAGGCATGCTGAACAGCGTGGGCGTGGCGGCGGTATTGCTGGTGGTGCTGGGGGATGCCAGCGCGATAACGGCGGTGATGGCGCATCAGGCCGGGTCGATGGCGTTCGGCCGCGATCTGGAGTCGCAGGCGGACCTGGACGGGGTGAAGCGCATGCAGCAGGCCGGGATTGACGGTCAGGGCATGGTACGGATGCTGGGCAGGTTGAAGGAGGCGGCGG
>DASUIL010000153.1:0-23212 GCA_036273075.1 Fluviicoccus sp.
CGGTGTTCGGCACCGGCTTCATCGTCATGGGCGGCTGCGCCACGCCGCTGGCCCCGGAAGTGATCGCCGCCTACGACGCGCCCTTCCCCGATGAAAGCTACAAGGAAGGCGCGCGCCAGTTCCCGCTGCTGGTGCCGGTGACGCCGGAAGACCCCGCCGCACCCGCCAACCGCGCCGCCTGGGAAGTGCTGATGAAGTTCGACAAGCCCTTCCTCTGTGCCTTCAGCGACAAGGACCCGATCACCGCCAAGGCCGCACCGGTGCTGCAGAAGCTGATTCCCGGCTGCGCGGGACAGCCGCATACCACGATCGAGAATGGCGGGCATTTCCTGCAGGAAGACCAGGGAGAAAGACTGGCGGAAGTCGTGGTGAATTTCATGCGCGGTTGAAGCACGGCGGCCAGAGCGACAGGGAAGTCGGAAGGCCGCTGTAACAAAACAGTTCGATCAGCATCAAACCATTACCGATCACACACCTCGCGAGGAATTCCCATGCGCCTGCAACCCGGCCAAGCCGCCCCCGATTTCACCGTCACCGATTTCACCGGCGTCTCCCACAGCCTGAACGGCTATCGCGGCAAGAAGGTGCTGCTATCCTTCTACCGTTACGCCTCGTGCCCGTTCTGCAACCTGCGCATCCACCAGCTGCGCCAGCGGGCGGCGGAATGGGAAAGCCAGGGACTGGTGATGCTGGCGGTGTTCCAGTCGCCCGCCGCCTCGATCATGGAATACAGCGCCGGGGAAACCGTGGAATTCCCGATCATTCCCGACCCGGAGACAAGGCTCTACAAGATCTATGGCGTGGAAAGCTCGTGGCTGGCCTTTGCCAAATCCGGCCTGCGCGCCGCCGACATCGCCAAGGCCACCGCCAAGGGCTTCCTGCCCGGCAAGGTGGAAGGCGACATGAACCGGGTTCCGGCGGATTTCCTGATCGACGAGCAGGGGGTCATCCGCACCGCCTTCTACGGCAAGGACATCGGCGACCACCTGGACACGGCTGAAGTGGAAGCCTTTATCGGGCGCTAGGCCTTGGGCGGCAGGGATGCCGCGAAATCCAGACCGAGGTTCATCCAGTCGCGCAATTCACGCTCGGTTTCCAGCCATTCGCCGCCGACCACCACCCAGCCCTTCATCGGCCGTCCGGTAAAGTCGAATTCGCGGACGCCTTCGCGGGCCAGGCATTCGGCATAGCGGTCGGGGCCGCAGCGCACCATCAAGGCGTCGCCGATCAGGCCGAACGCCATGTTGCCGTTGAGCAGGTACGCCAGACCGCCGAACATGCGTTTCTTCCGCAACACCGGCCAGTCGCCGAAGATGCGCTGGATACGGTCAGCCAGTTCGGCGTCATAAGCCATGCCGTCACCCCGCCGCCAGCGCCACGAACACCGGCCCGTTGGCGGTGGAACGCAGGAAACCCACGGGTTCGATCAGCACCTTCACCCCCGCCTCGGCATTGCCGCCGCCGCTGCCCCTGGCCAGGCCGGAGAGTCCGCCCAGCCCGGAATTGCCGCCACCCGAGCCATCGGCGGCGGCTGACAACAGCACCGTGACTTTTGCCACCGGAATGATTTCCTCGCCGTTGAAGGGAATGGGGTCGCCATACAGGGCTTTGGCGCCGCCCACCGACTCCAGTGTGGCGGCGAATTTTTTCGACAGGGCGTCGGTCAGGAAATCTTTCATGGCGGCTCCGGATAGTTCTTGTTATGTCGCGGGACCGGAAGTCCACGCTTATCCGGATCTTGTCACCCGGAAGGAGCGCCTGCAAGCCGTCCGTCGGCGCGGGGATATGGCATGCTCTGACAATACTTTGGCGGGAAGGGCCGGATATGATCGACAGTGAATGAGAACCAATAATGATACCGAGCCGACAGGATGCGGCCTTAACCGAGGACCTGCCTGTGAACCACCCCAAACATCGTTTCCTGATTCCGGCCTTCATGGCGCTCGCCCTGGCCGGAACCGTTCATGCCGACCGCAATGACCTGGATGACCTGCGCGCCTACGACAAGGATGAATGGATCCTGGTGAAGAATGACCGCCGCCACCAGGTGGTGACCTATGCCAAGCAGGAAGACCAGAAGCGCCTGCGCTCCTTCCGCCAGGAGCTGACCTTTGACGCTTCCATCGACGCCATCGCCGCATTGCTGCTGGACATCGACAACTATCCCCGCTGGTATCACCTGAACACCGAAAGCCGGATGCTGAAGAAGGTTTCCCCCACCGAGTTCTACTACTATCAGGTATTCGATGCCCCGCCCGGCACGCCCGACCGCGATGTCGTGGTCCGCGCCACCATCCAGCCTTACTCGGCGCGCAATGGCGCCCTGAAACTGATCCTGCGGGCGGCGCCGGACTTCATGCCGCCGCAACCCGGCCTGGTGCGCATGCCGGCCTTCGAGATGGTGGCCACCTACACCCCCATTGGCAACGGCCAGATCAAGGGCGTCACCGAAGGCTATGCCGATCCGGGCGGCAACGCCCCGGCCTGGGCCATCAATTACGTGCAGCGGGCGGCCCCCTACCGCAATGCCCTGAGCATCCGCCGGGTAGTCAAGGAATACGAGAACGGCGAGTTCAGCACGCCCTTCCGCTACAAGGAATAGGGTATCGGCCTAGCCGGGAATCCGCAGCCACTCCCGCAGCAGGGCGGCGCGGTTGATCAGCAGGGAACCGAAGATGAGCGAGCAGCCCGCCATCTGGATGCCGCTCATGGTTTCCCCCAACCAGGCCGCGGCCAGCAGCGCCACCCACACCGGCTCCACCACCATGATCACCACACCGTGCGTATGGCTGGACAGGCTTTGCGCGTGCGTCTGCAACAGGAAGCGCATGGCGGTGCCAATGACGGCGCTGGCGACGATCCAGCCGCCCATGGCCGGGGTGAAATGGCCGAACACCGGCGTCCATGCCTCGAAGGCCAGCGACAGCACGCCGGACACCACCCCCACCATGGCCAGCACCACCGACGTCAATGCAATCGCGGGCACACCGGGAATTTGCTTGTGGCTGCCGTCCGCGCGGCGATGCGTCCGGGCATTGGCCGCCTGCATGTTCAGGCGGAAGAACAGCGCGAACAGCACGGCGGAGGTGACGTAGAACACCTGTCCCGCCTCGGGGCGGAAGCCGTGGCGCAGGGACAGCAGGCCCAGACCGGCGGCGGCGACCGGCAGCGCGATCCACGTGCTGCGCGGCGGCCGCTCGCCGAAGAACAGCCGCCCCATCACTGGCACCAGCACCACGCCCAGACTGGTGAGGAACGCGCCCTCGCCGACGTGGGTGCCGCTGAAGATGCCCATGACCCAGCAGCTCATCGCCACGGCAAACACCAGCCCGACCCCGGCGCTGCGGCGCAGGGCATGGCGGTCCAGGCCGCGCAGCGCGGCGTGTCCGATTACGGCCAGCAGCCCGGCGGCCAGCAGGAAGCGCAGGCACATGAACAGCAACGGCGGCATCAGCAGCACCGCCTCGCGCGACATGATCCAGCTGACGGCGGCGAGCAGGGTGACGCCGACGAGCATGAGGTCGGATTTGGCGGCGGGGGTCATGGAATCGGGCACCGGTACGGAGGGGCTGCCATTGTGCGGTATCCGTGCGGGAAAAGCATTGGGACGTTGGGAGGGGGCTGGGCTGTGCCGTTTGCAGGGGCTTTACCTACCAGCTGTTACTGAAGCCCGGTATTTTCTCGTCGTCCGGCACGAAATCCACAATCAGCGGTTGCCGCAACACGCTTTGCCGCCGCATGCGGCAGATCAGTTCAACTTCCGGACTCTCGGTTAATCCTTACTGCTTCAGGATCACCTGCTTGGCCACCCTACCCTGGAGGCCCGGCACATGATGCATTGCCACCATCAGGCATTCCCTCGCAAATAGTTTTCCAGTAATCCTTTTGCCAGCACCGCCTCCCGCTCCTGACCCAGCCGGATGGAGTCGACCAGCGCCAGCATGACATAGAGCTCGGCATCCTGACGCACCGCCAGCGGGACCGTTTTGAACAATGGGGTGACCGACTGTCCCTGCTGCTGGCCCAGGGCATCTTCCCAAACGCAAATATGCTCTCCGGCGAACATCAGCTTGCCCGACAGCACCGGCGCTGCGTAGGCGGTCGGGATACCGCGCACGATGGAGCCGGGCTTGGCCGGGAACACATAGCGAATACCGTAGGCGATCAATTCGTACAAGGCTTTGGTGTTGGCCCGGGGTTCCCCGGTTTTGCCAGCCCGACCTCCATGCAGCGCCGCAGGGCACCGCTGATTTCAGATTTGCTGATGCCGGTGGTTTCGGACAGGCCCCGGACGGTATAGTTTTCATGGCTTGGCTTGGGCGATGGCAGCTCTCCGCCACCCTGCCAGCCCCACCCATCCGCCGGGATGGTCAATGCGGCTTTTGACGGTGAACCTGCCTGGGCGCGCTGTTGCCGTTCAAGGCTGACCAGTTTCAGCAGCAGTACGATGTCTTGGCTTTTCATGGGCACGGATTCCTGTTGTCCATGATTCATGGAATGAGGACAGTGGTTTTTGTTTTTCAGGGGGCTGTCAAGATATTTTGTCGATGGGGATGTCGTAACATGGGGTTCAGTGGGGGTCTCAGGAATCAAAGATTGGCAGGAATACATCTCGAAATCTGGAAATATCACTACATCCCCTATTTCGTATTTCGAACAACCAGGCATCATCAAGAAAATTCAGGAGGCTTCATGTCGCCGTCCAAACGAGACTTTGAAAGATTTGTTGTCTGGCTTCATGACCAAGGAATACGGGCACCAACCGACGTAAGGCGAATGGCAAACCTCGTCCTAGTGAACTTCGATGCACTAGAGCAAACATCCCGCCAGCGTAGCCAACGGTCTGCCTATCTAGTCGACCGCGCCCGTAAAGGGCTAGCCCAGACCCCAGACGGGCGGCCCGATATCCAAGCCATTGCAGTAGATGGCGCTTGGCCTTGGAAACATCTGCGAAGCATGACTATCGGCCCTTTTCGGGGCTTCCGAACCCCTGAGTCCTTCGACTTGCAAAAGCGAGTTATCCTCTTCTATGGCCCCAATGGCAGTGGCAAGACCAGCTTCTGTGAAGGGCTAGAATTCGCGCTGCTCGGTTCGGTTGAAGAAGCCGACAACAAACGTATTACCCCTAGCATCTATCTGGCCAACCACCACGCTCGGCGGTTCGAAGCGCCGATCCTTCGAGCGAACGATCACCGAAACCGGGAAATAGGAGTTGTCGCCAACCTGGATATATTCCGCTTCTGTTTCATTGAGAAGAACCGCATTGACGCGTTTTCTCGAATCGCCGCGAGACCACCAGCTCAACGAACCGAACTGATCGCCACGCTGTTCGGCATGGAAAAATTCAATGAGTTCGTTGGCCACTTCAATGAGTCGCTCGATCAGCAACTTGTGCTGACAGGGACCAAGCAACTGACGTTGACCAGCAAGCGCAACGCACTGGCGGTTGATCGAGCTACGGTCGACGGAATGGAGACAGCACTTAAGAAATTGACGGCTGAAGAGGCTGAACTGGCCTCCACGCATACAACGGGCATGAACTATGAGGGCCTAAAGGAGTTCATCGGTACAACCGAAGCACCAGGCCGCTTGAAGCAGCTTGATGACATACTGGCAAACGTGCCGCCAGCAGTCATCGGGCTTACCCGTGATGGCCTAATAATGGCCTTCGAAGCTTCAGAACTAGCTCACAATGAGACAGCTCGTATTGAAGCCATACTCGAGGCCCGCAGAAATCAGGTGTCTTTCAAAGAGCTATACACCGCTATTCTGTCCCTGCAAGCCAGTCACAGCACCCACTGCCCGGCATGCGACACACCGTTGGTCGATGCAGTATCGGACCCCTTCGAAAAAGCCAAGGCCGGACTCAATGATTTGAAGGAGTTAGGCGAGCTGCAAGAGCAGTTAAAGGCTGCTCAAGGCACGGCTGCTACTGCATCGCGTGAGTTGCGCCGTCAGCTCGGCATTGTGGCGACGTTTCTAACGGCAGCTGGCGAGCACAAGGCACCTACTGCGCGCTACATATTAGGGTTGGCGGCCGAGCCAGTCGGGACTTGGTGGAGGGTGGTTTATCAGGCTCACCCTGTTCTAGAAGACGCTGTGACCGATACTGTGACACTTGAGACTATCCTAGCCGTAGTGAACCGCATTGAAATTCAGGACAAGGCATCACAACAGGCGCAACAAGATAGGCAACCACATGTGAAAGAGCGCACAGCTCTCATCAACCTACAGCTGTCAATTCAAGCCCAAGACCTGAAGCGCAGGCAGATCATGGACAACTTGGCAGCAGCGAAAACTAGGATCGCAGCGTTCGACCTAGACAACGCACAGCTCATCCGTGAAGTGGCTCAAGAGAGCCTCGACATTGCACGGGATGCCTCTATCAAAGCGGCGTATGACCGATTTCTCGAATTGCTCCGGTCTTATCGCAATCAGCTTCCAGGAACACTGATGGCAGGCCTGAACGATACTGCCTTGACCCTCTACAATGAGTTCAACCGAAATGACTTGGACGTGGACAAACTGGCTGCGCTTCATCTGCCCATCAATGGTGAGCAGAAGATCGAAATAGCCTTTCGGGGCAATCCTAAAGTTCGAGTAGATGCACTGCACATCCTCAGTGAGGGACACATCCGATGCCTGGGCCTGGCGATTTTGTTGGCCAAAGCCCTAAGCATCCGGAGCCCTTTGGTCGTGTTTGACGACGCCATCAACGCCATCGACCACGACCATCGCGGGGGCATTCGAGAGACGATCTTCGAAAGCGACCATTTTGTTGATACCCAACTCATCGTCACTTGCCATAGCAACGAGTTCATCAAGGACATCCAGCAGCACTTGCCCGCGCAGCGCCGCAGCGACTGCCAAGTCTATCTTTTCCGCCACCACACCGGAGACTACCAGCCGCGAGTGAAGGGCGACGTTTCGACCAAAAACTATCTGGCTAAGGCCCGCGCCGCAATAGACAACCTCGACAATCGCGAAGCGCTTGCCGCCTGCCGTCAGGGTCTAGAGATGCTTTCGGAGAAGGTGTGGCGTTGGCTTGGTAGCCACGAGCTCGGTGTTTTGAATTTACAACTTGCCGGAGTTGGCGCAGAACCTGGCCTGCGCAACCTTTGCGATGCATTGCGCAAACGGCTCGACGAGGCGACGACCTTCAATCACCCCAACAAACTCCCTCTATTGAAGGCCTATAGACGAATTCTCGGAATTCCAGCAGCTAATCAGTGGTGGACTATTCTGAACAAGGGTACGCATGAAGAGGCAAACCGCGACGAATTCGATGCCGAACTGGTGGAATCTATCGTTCAAACATTGGAAGAAATTGACTCACTTGATCTACGTGTCGGTCGGTAGATGACTTGCAGATAACCGGGGCCTGTCCCCGGTTATCTGCAATTGCGATGAACCTTGCGGGCTGAGCTCTGAGCTCCGAAATAGCGGCTTCACCCTACACAGCTTTGATCACAACCGCTCAATCACCGTCGCCGTCGCCATCCCCTGCGCAATGCACATCGTCTGCAAGCCGTAGCGCGCCCCCCGCCGCTCCATCTCCGCCAGCAGCTTCCCCATCAAAATCGCCCCCGTCGCCCCCAGCGGATGCCCGTGGGCAATCGCCCCGCCGTTCACATTCACCTTCTCCGCCGGAATGTCCAGCGCCCGCATCCAGATCAGCGGCACCGGCGCAAAGGCCTCGTTGATCTCGAACAGGTCGATATCCACCAGCGTCAGCCCGGCGCGCTGAAGCGCCCGCTCCGTCGCCGGAATCACCTCCATCAGCGCCAGCGTCGGATCGCCCGCCGCGCACACCCGCGCCAGAATCCGCGCCCGCGGCCGGAAGCCATCGCGCTCCGCCGCCGCCTGGTCGGCAATCAGCAACACCCCCGCCCCGTCGGCAATCTGCGAGGCATTGCCCGCCGAGATCAGCCCCGTCCCCGGCCGGAACGGACGCGGCAGCGCCGCCATCTTCGCCGGGTCCACCGACGGCCGGATGCCCTCGTCCGTCGCCACCTGCACCGGATTCCCGGCGGCGTCCAGCCCCGTCAACGGCGCAATCTGCGACCGGAAAAATCCCGCCTGCTGCGCCGCCCAGGCGCGCCGGTGCGACTCCACCGCGAAGCCGTCCAGATCGTCCTGCGTCAGGCCGTGGATTTCACACAGGCGCTCGGCGGATTCGCCCTGATGGATGATCTCGTATTTCCGCTTCAGGTCCGCATTCACATTGTCGTGCGTGCCGATGTCGGAAAACATCGGCACCCGGCCCATGCTCTCCACCCCGCCCGCGATCACGTACTCGGCATCGCCCGCCAGCACCTTCAGCACCGCCAGATGAACGGCCTCCTGCGACGACCCGCAGGCGCGCACCACGGTGAAGGCGTCGGTGGACGGCGGCAGCTTCGACAGCAAACCCGCCAGCCGCGACACGTTGTTGCCCAGCTCGCCGCGCGCGGTGACGCAGCCGGTGATCAGCGACTCCACCTTCGCCGGGGCCAGCCCGGTGCGTTGCAGCAAGGCGTCAATCGCGTGGGCATACAGGTTGACGGGATGCCAGCCGCGCAGGCTGCCTTTCTCGGCATGACCGCGGCCGATGGGCGTGCGCACGGCGTCGATAATCACGGCTTCTTTCATGGGGGCTCTCCAAACGGGTCTCAGAAGAATTTCACCGGCATCAATGTGGCCAGCCCGGCGTCGATGGCCTGGGCATGCCCGCGCGTGCGCGGCAAAATGCGGTGGAAGTAGAAGCGCGCGGTGTGGATCTTCGCTTCGTAGAAGTCCGCCTCCGGCGTGCCTTGCGCCAGCGCCTTGGCCGCCACCGCCGCCATGCGCGCCTGGAACCAGGCCAGCACCGTGTAGCCGGCGAAGTACAGGTAATCCACCGCCGCCGCGCCCACCTCGTCCGGATTCAGCATCGCCTTGCCGCCGATGCGCAGGGTCAGGCCTTCCCATTCCTCGCACAGCGCCCGCAGCACCGGCAGGAATTCCGCCAACGCCGGGTTGCCTTCCTCCGCCTGGCAGAAAGCGCGGATTTCACCCGTGATCAGTTGCAGCGACTGCCCCTGCGTGGCCAGCACCTTGCGGCCCAGCAGGTCCAGCGCCTGGATCTCGGTTGTGCCTTCGTACAGCGTCGCCACACGGGCGTCGCGCGCCATCTGTTCCAGCCCCCATTCGCGGATGAAGCCGTGGCCGCCGTAAATCTGGATGCCGTGCTTGGCCGCTTCCAGCCCCAGTTCGGTCAGCACCGCCTTGGCGATGGGCGTCATCAGGCCCAGCACGGCGTCGGCGTGACGGCGTTGCGCCTCGTCGTCGCTGCCCAGCAGCACGTCTTCCTGCGTGGCCAGCCAGTAGACCAGCGCGCGCCCGGCCTCGGTGAAGGCCTTCTGCGTCTGCAACATCGCGCGCACGGCGGGGTGGACCACGATGGGGTCGGCGGGCTTGTCCGGGTACTGCGGGCCGGACAGCGCACGCAGCGCCAGCCGATCCTTGGCATAGGCCAGCGAGGCCTGCCAGGCGGCTTCCATGCCCGCCACGCCCTGCAGCGCCACGCCCAGGCGGGCGGAGTTCATGAACAGGAACATGTAGCTGAGGCCCTTGTTCGGCTGGCCGATCAGCGTGCCGGTGGCGCCGTCGAAATTCATCACGCAGGTGGCGGAGCCCTTCAGGCCCATCTTGTGCTCGATGGAACCGCAGCTGACCGCGTTGCGTTCGCCCAGCGAACCGTCAGCATTGAGATGATGCTTCGACACCAGGAACAGCGAGATGCCCTTGGTGCCCTTCGGCGCGTCCGGCAGGCGCGCCAGCACGATGTGGACGATGTTGTCGGTGAAGTCGTGTTCGCCGCCGGAGATGAAGATCTTGGTGCCGGTGAGGGCGTAGGTGCCGTCGGCGTTGGCCTCGGCGCGGGTGCGCACCAGCCCGAGGTCGGACCCGGCCTGCGGTTCGGTCAGGCACATGGTGGCCAGCCATTCGCCGGACACCAGCCTGGGCAGGAAGTCGCGCTGTTGTTCCGCGCTGCCGTGATGCACCAGCGTCTTGATGGCTCCGTGGTTGAGGCAGGGGTACATGCCCCAGGCGCGGTTGGCGCCGCCGATCATTTCGTTGCAGGCGGCGGCCAGCGTGGCGGGCAGGCCCGAACCGCCGCGTTCCACCGGCTCGGCCAGCGCGCCAAGGCCAAGTTCCGCGTACCGGGCGTAGGCCTCCTTGAAACCCTGCGGCGTGCGCACGACGCCGTTGTCGAAGGTGCAGCCTTCCTCATCGCCGGAGCGGTTGATGGGGGAAAGTTCGTTCTCGTTGAACTTGGCGGCCAGCGCCAGGATGCTGTCGAGGGTGTCGCGGTCGGTGTCGGCGAACACGGGCAGGCGGCGGTAGTTGTCCTGAACGTTGAGCAGTTCGTGCAGGACGAAATTCATCTCGCGCAGGGGGGCGGTGTATTGGGGCATGACGGCGGTCCGGGGAAGGGTTGCGGCAAGGGGAATGGCGGAGGAAATTAACGTGAATGTTTATTCGTGTTCAAGTCGCGTTGGCGGTCATGACGGCTGAAAATCGTCCACGCCATGGCTGAGTTTCAGCCGTTATGTGAACGATTTTCACCCATTACCCACCTCGCACATGCTCGGCATACCGGTTCAACCCGCGCATCACCATTTCATACGGCCACGAAAACTTGCGCTGGAACCAGTACCCCGCCGCAATATCCGGCGAGGTGAAGACCATATATTGCCCCCGCTCCACGCCGCGCAAAATTGCGTCCGCCGCCCGCTCCGGCGACACCGCATGCTTCTGAAATCGCCCGGTCAGCGCCTGCATCCGGGGATCATCGCGATCCACGCCGACAATGCGCACCGTCCGCACCAGCCCGGTATCCACCGCCCCCGGACACACCAGACTGACCTTGATGCCATGCCGGGCCAGATCGTAACGCAGCACCTCCGACACCCCCCGCAGCCCGAACTTCGAGGCGCTGTAGGCCGCATGCCACGGCAGACCGAACAGCCCCGCCGCCGAGGAGACATTGACGACCGCCCCGCCGCGCCCGGCGCGGATCATCGGCGGCACGAAGCATTCCATCACCTGGATCGGCCCCATCAGGTTGACCTCGACGCAATCGCGCCAGTGCCGGTGCTCCAGATCCTCGATGCGGCCCCAGATGGAAATCCCGGCGATGTTCATCACCGCATCGACACTGCCGAAACGGGCGTGGATCTCGTCCGCCATCGCCTGCACCGCGTCGTAATCGGCGATGTCGGCGGCGCGCAGGAATTCCACCCGGCCGCCCTGGGCGCGGATATCCGCCGCCGTGCGTTCCAGTTCCTCGGCCCGGATGTCGGTCAGCAATAACCGCGCGCCCTGCCGGGCGGCGGCCGTCGCCACCGCCTGCCCGATACCGCTGGCCGCGCCGGTGATAAAACAGAGTTTGTCGGTCCAGAATGTCGGTGAGCGCATGGCGGAATCCCCGTTCGCCTTGGTTGATGAGTGCATCATGCCGTTCTCTTGCCTGCGGACAGTTACCCGAACGGGACAATTCCGGTGCCTGATCGGGACAGCCTCTTCCACCCGCGCGGATTTGTGCGAGGATGGCCCCATCCCGTGCTTTTCCCCGGAACCGCCATGAACACGCCTGCCCCGACCGAACCCGGCGACTGGATTTCCGCCCGTCACCTGCGCCATATCCTGGCGCGCGGCGAGGCGCTGGGCGTGGACATGGCGCCCGTGCTGGCGGCGGGCGGACTCAGCCGCGCCGATCTGGCCGATGCCGACGCCATGGTGCCGATGGCCGCCGTCGAGGCGATGCTCGGCGTCTGGTTCGCCGGCGGCGGCAACCCCCTGCCCGGCCTGAAGCTGGCCGCGACCGTGCAGCCGCCCACCTTCGGCGCGCTGGGGCTGGTGTTCCAGTCCTGCGCCACCCTGGCTGATGCGTTGCAAACCATGATCCGCTTCAACGGCCTGCTCACCAGCTTCGGGGAAACGCGGTTGGAATTTGCGCCCGGTACGGTGCGGGTGTGCTGGTGTTGCGCTGCTGGCGGAGAACAGTTCCGGCGGCAGGCGGCTGAGTATGTGCTGGGCATCTTCGTCACCGTCGCCCGGTTGTTGCTGGAAGACAGCGACCGCGACTTGCTGCGCACCGTCGAATTCCGTCACGCCGCGCCCGCCAATGCGGCCTTGCTGCGCGAGTACTTCGCGGTGTTCGGCGCGCCGGTGCATTTCGACCGGCCGGAAACGGCGCTGGTGCTGCCCGCCGACGCCCTGAAGCGACCGCTGCGCCACGGCGACGTGGTGCTGAAAGCGCTGCTGGAACAACAGGCCGACAGCCTGCTGCGCCGTCGGCCCCGGCCCGGCTCCATCACCACGGCGGTGCGCACGCTGGTGACGGCGATGCTGCCGGAGGGCCTGCCCGCCAAGGAGGCCGTGGCGGCGCAGCTGGGTCTCAGCGCCAAGACGCTGCAACGGCGGCTGGACGAGGCCGGAACCACCTTCCAGGCCCTGCTGGACGCGGTGCGGCTGGAGGAAGCCCGCCGCCTGCTGGCCGACCCCGCCCTGCCCCTGACCGAACTGCCCGACCGGCTGGGTTTCGCCACCTATCCGGCCTTTGTCCGCTGGTTCAAGCGGCTGGCCGGACAAACGCCCGGCGCCTGCCGCGCAGCCCTTTCCCCTGATTCCGGAGATACCCCGCCATGAGCGACTTCCTGCAACCCGAAGGCGGCTGGTTCGCCCCGTCCGACCGACTGACGCCGCCCACACCCGCCGGCCGCAAGCCCCTGTTCCGCGCCCTGTCCGGCGTGGCGAGACTGATGGGCCGCAGCGAAGTGCCGGACGTGATCGCGCTGCTGGGCCATTACCCGCGCCTGTTCTGGCCGTGGCTGGCCTTCGCCTCGCGGATGATGCCCTACGGCAAGCTGCCGCCGGTGACGCGGGAGAAGCTGATCCTGCGCACGGCCTGGCACTGCCGCAGCCGCTATGAGTGGGGGCAGCATGTGGAAATCGGCCTGCGCGCCGGGCTGGGCGATGCGGAGATCGTGGCGGTAGCACGCGGACCGCAAGGCTGGGCGGGCGACGACGATGCGGCGGCGCTGGACGCCTGCGACGAGCTGTGTCGGGAGAAGCGGGTCAGCGCGACGACCTGGGAGCGCCTGCAGACCCGGTTTTCCGGGGAGCAGTTGGTGGAGCTGACGTTGCTGGTGGGGCATTACGAGATGCTGGCGGGATTCCTGAACACCGCCGGGCTGGCGCTGGAGCCGCTGATCGAGGCGGAGTTGCAGGCCTTTTACCGGCGGGTGGCGGGAACGTGATTGTGGTGCGCCTGTGCGCTGCCTTCCGGCGGGGAAAACCGTAGAATCGCAACAGACTTCCCAGCCGGACCGCCGTGATGACGACCGCTTCGATCCATCTGCAACTGTATGTGCGTTTCGATATCGACGGCATGACGCCGGGGCTGTGGCCCCTGCTGGCGGAGGCTTTGGGGCCATGCGGGCCTTACCTGCTGTCGCCGCCGGAGCGTTACTGGAAGATGCCGGACTGCCTGGGCTTCCATCTCGGCTTCACCACCGATCCGGAGCTGGTGTGGCGGCTGGTGCGGGCGCTGGCCCCGCAGGGCTGGACGCTGTCCGGGGATGAACAGGATATGTCGGCGGTGTGGAATCCGGGGGACTGGGCGGCGCTGGTGCATCGGGATGTGAAGTGGGCGGAGTTGCAGCTGACGCGGCGGGAATAGCCAAGTTTCCCATCCCGCTTAATCTCCCGGCACCCTGCCCTCTGTCTTGCCGGCATTGAGGATACCCACCAGCGGCGCGCCGAACAGCATCAGCATGCCGCCGGCCGCGCGCGAAACCGGCGTCGCCACCGCCGCCGCGATCACCTCACCGGCAGAACCGTCCACCTCCACCGGCACATCATAAATCCGGTTCAGGCTATAGGAAGCCTCCTTCCCCAGCTCCGCCTCCGGGACCGCGTAGCGCTTGCCCTTCAGCTTGATGCGGGTAATGGCCCCGGCACGGCCGCGCTCGTCACGCAAGGGCTGATAACCGGCGGCCAGGGCAAGCTCGACCAGCGACGGAGCGGCCTCGCTACTGACGGTGAGGTAGAGATCGCCTTCGGTGGTTCCGTCGCGGCGCACCCGGAACACGGCAGGCATGGCGGAAACAAAGGGATGGAAGCTGCCGCGGATGGACTTCACCAGCACCGGCGGCGCTTCGAACACATAATGGAATTCCGGCGACAGGGCGACCAGATAACGGCCGTCCCCGGAGATCAGTACCGAGGCGATCCTTTCATTGTAGCGCTGCCCGATGCGGCCGGCGGGCGAGAGACAGCCTGTCAGCACCGCGACCAGACACGCACCCGCACCTGCCATGACCTGTCGCCTGTTCACCTTGAACTCCTCCGGAAAAACACCGTCACCTGCACGCCCGCCGAATTCGGGGGACGCCGCATATATACGCTGTTACGCCCGAGTTGCCCAGATCTCCTTGCCGGAAGCGCCTGAACCTTTACACCAGCCGCTGCTTCAGCAGCCATTCCCCCGTCCGCTGCAGGCCCGTTTCCAGATCCACCGCCGGACGGTAAGCCAGCATCCGCTCCGCCTTCGCGATCGAATAGCCCGCCCGGCGCGTCATCATCGCCAGCGACCCGGCGCTGATCTCGGTGTTCTGCTTCAGCACATCGTTCAGCAGGAATTCCCCGGCGCGGGTCACGGTCTTCGCCACCGCCGTCGGCAGCACCGGCGGCTTGCCGCGATTCCCCGCCCAGCGCCAGTGCGGCGTGAAGAAATCCACGCAGGGCACGCTCTTTCCGTCAGTGATGTTGAAGATCTGGCCGCTGCCCGCCGGATTCAGCGCCGCCGCCACCATGCCGTCCAGCAGGTTGTCGATGTAGACCGGACTGAACAAGCCACGCCCGCCTGCCGGCAGCAGGAACTGGCGCTTCTTCATCATGTCCAGCGGAATCAGCACCCACGGCCGCGAACCGGGGCCGTAGACATCGCCCGGCCGCACGATGGTGCAGGCCATCTCGCCCGCCGCGTGCGCCGCCAGCACGGGATGCTCGCTGGCCGCCTTGGCGTCGCAATAGGGAAAACCGCTCAGCAGGGCGATGTCATCGCCTTCCACCCGGTCGGTATCGAAGTCCAGGCCATAGGCGGCAATGGACGACAAGTGCAGGAAACGACCGGCGCCGCCCTGCACCGCCGCCTGCACCGCCAGCCGGGCGCTGCCCAGGCTGACCGAGCGGTACAGCGCCGCCGGGGCCGCATTCGACACCACGGCGGCGGTGTGGATCACCAGTTCGCACCCCTTGGCCCGCGCCTGCCACTCGCCTGGCTGCGCGACATTCCCGGCGTGCACGTTCAGTTCGCGGTTGGCGTTGAGGTCGACGCCGACCACGCCGGACCCCAGCGCGCGGAAACGGTCGGCGATGGCGCGGCCGATAAAGCCGTTGGCGCCGGTGATGAAAACCTTGGCGGGAATCTGCATGGTCTGGACTTCCGGAATCAGGGGAGCGGAAATGTCACCGGAACGATTCTGATGACAAATGTCGTCACAATATATAACTGACGACACTTGTCGTCAAATAGGCGGACAGCGATACTTCCGCACCATCCACCTGCCGCCGGATACCGCCGATGACCGACGCCGCCCCCGCTCCCCGCCCCTATGCCGGAGAAACGCCCGAAGCGCGCCGGGCGCGCCGCCGCCGCTGTTTCATCGACAGCGGCAAGATCCTGTTCGGCACCATCGGCTACCGCAAGACCACCGTGCGCGGCCTGTGCGCGCACGCGGGACTCACCGACCGCTACTTCTATGAGTCCTTCGCCTCGCTGGAAGAGCTGCTGGCCGCCGTCTACGAGGAACGGGCCGCCGAACTGGAAGCCGCCGTGCTGGCGGCGGTGCGCGCCACCGGCCACGACGCGCCGCTGGACACCCTGATCCGCCACGGGCTGGACGCGTTTTTCCGGCAGGCGGAGGATGCGGAAACCGCGCGGGTGATCTGGCTGGAAGTGCTGGGGGTCAGCCCGCGCATCGATGCGCTGTACAACGGCGTGCTGCGCCGTTTCGCGGACCTGATGCTGCTGTTGATACGCCTCACCCTGCCGGACTGGTGCGTGTCCGGCAACACGGCGCGGGTGCTGGCGATGGGGCTGATCGGCGCGGCGAGCGAAACCGCGAAGGACTGGCTGATGACCGGCTACGCCCAACCCCGCGCTGAACTGGTGGCGGGGGTGGCGCTGCTGTTCGAGGGCGTGTCGCGGCTGCCGCGGGAGGCGTAACCGCCGTTGGTCAGTCGCCCGCCTTCAACGCGGCGTTCAGCGCGCGCATCTGGTCGCCGGGGTCCTTGCCGGTCAGGTCGCTGACCGACTGCGTCGCCGCCGACGCCTTGAAACCGGCCGCCTGCAGGCGCTGCATCACCGTCTCGGGAGTGGTGTTGGCCACTTGCGCCAGCGTGGCGATGGGCGCTCCGGCCAGCGCCCGCACCGGCGCCATGAACGGTTTCTCCTCGCCTTCTTCTTCCAGCGGAATGAAGCTGAGCGCCAGCAGCAGCGCGAACACCCCAAGGAAGGCCTGACCGCGCCGCCCGGCCAGATGCCGCTTGAAAGCACTGAGGTTGCTGGTGACATGCAGGCCGACACCCGCCAGCAGCGCCCAGCTCAGCCATTCGTGCGCTTCCTTGTTCAGGCCGCTGTCGAGGTGGAAAAACATCAGCACGCCGGTGGCGGCCACCAGCAGGAACGCGCCGGCGGCAAGGGGGGTGGCCCATTCTCGGGTTATCGTCATGGTCAGGCTCCGGGTTCAGGATGAGAAGTCATACCCCCATGATAAAGCCGGAAAGCGACTGCAATCACACCGCACTTCGACAAAAGATGGACAAACCGGCAAAAATCCCGGCCGAATGACCGCAGACAGCCCGTTTCAGGGTTCCGTCCCGGCAAACAGGTCAGGAGTTACGGGCGTCACGGCCCCGGCAGCCCGGGCCTTCACGCCGCCGCTGCGACCGCGCGGCCCGGCCGGTTTCCCCGCCTTGCGCGACCCATGCTTCGCCAGCACCGCCCCCTGCGACGCCCGGTTCTCGGCGCTGCGCTTGCGCTCGTAGAGGAACTGCTTCATCACCGCCGTTTCCGCCGCAAAGTCGATGATGGGCGGCGCGACGCCCGCCAGCAGGTCGTGACGGCCGGAGAGGATCTGCTCGTCCGTCATCCCCGCCAGCTCCGGCAGCCAGCGCCGCACGAAACGGCATTGCGGGTCCTGGTCCTGCAACTGCTTCAACGGCGAATAGACGCGGAAGGTGTTGATGCCCACCACCCCGGCCTGCATCTGCAACTGCGCCAGATGGATGCCCGGCTCGTAATCCAGCCACAGCCGCGCCAGCGGCGGATGCAGCACGCGCCAGTCCAGCCGCAGTGCATGGCAGGCAAACGAGGTGATCATGGCGCGCATGCGGAAATTGAGGAAACCGGTGGCGGCCAGGCAGCGCAGGCAGGCGTCGATCATCGGGAAGCCGGTGCGCCCGTCGAGATAGGCGGCCAGCCGGTCGTCCGCCAGCGCCCCGGAGACGTAAGGCGGCTGCGCGAACACCGGATTGAGGGCGTGGAATTCCATCGCCGGTTCGCTTTCCAGCCGCTGGATGAAATGGTCGTGCCAGTGCAGGCGCGACAGGAAGGAGGTCAGCGAACGGGCGAAACGCGCATCATCGGGGTGGTCGGATTTGGCCAGCGCCTCGCGCCGTTGCCGCGCTTCCTGGAACACCGCGCGCAGGCTGATCGTCCCCCAGGCCAGATGCGGCGACAGCCGCGACCCGGCGGTAAAGGCGCGGTTGGGCGAACTGATGCCGCCCCGGTAATACAGCCCGCGTTCCTGCAGGAAGGAATCGAGCACCGACCAGGCGGCATTTTCGGTCACGGTTTGCAGGCGGGCGTCGTGCGGCCCGGCCCACGGGCGGAAGCGGTCGGTGATTGCCGGCAGCGGCGTCACCCAGCGGGCGCGCACATCCGGCGGCAGTGGCCGCAACGGCGCGCGGCCGGGACGCGGCGCAGTCATGTACGCCCACCAGTGTTTCTCGCGGCCGTCCCGGTCGACCAGTCCCCGGATGACGCCGTTTTGCGGCAGCTCGACCAGCCGCACGCCGCGCGCCCGGCACCAGCGGATCACCGCCTTGTCACGCTCGAAGGTATAGCCGACGCCGGTTTCCTGGTGGGCGTAGATGGCCTGAAACGGCTGTTCCCGCCACAACTGCTCCAGCCCCTCCACCACTTCGGCCGCCATCACCCGCGCACCCCCGCCCGCATCCGCCAGCTCGCGCTGCAAGGCCGCCAGCGCCTGGTATTGCGCCTGCCCGTGGAAACGGCCGGTGTCTTCCGCCCGGATCAGCGAAGGCTCCAGAAAGAACACCGGCAACACGAGGTCCGCCTCCGCCAGTGCGCGGCAGTAGGCCGGGTTGTCATACAGCCGAAAATCGCGCTTGATCCACCACAGGGCGACTGCCCCGACAGCCGCCATCTCACACCTCGTCCAGCCGCGCGCGCAGGAACACCGCCCGCGCGCGGATCGCCGCGACTTCGGTTTCCCCCATTTTCTCCAGCGTGCGGTAGACCATGCCCAGGCGCGGATTGCGCCCCAGCCGCTCGCGATGCCGGTCGAAGAAATCCCAGTACAGCGCGTTGAAGGGACAGGCTTTCTCCCCCACCCGCTGCTTGCGGTCGTAAGGGCAGTCGCGGCAGTAATCGCTCATGCGGTCGATGTAGGCCGCGCCGGAGACATAGGGCTTGGTGGCCAGCAGCCCGCCGTCGGCGAACTGGCTCATGCCCAGCGTGTTCGGCAGCTCCACCCACTCGAAGGCGTCGATGTAGATGCCCAGGTACCAGCGGTGCACCTCGGCCGGATCGACACCCGCCAGCAGCGCGAAATTGCCAGTGATCATCAGCCGCTGGATATGGTGCGCGTAGGCGGTATCCAGCGACTGGCCGATGGCGTGCGCCAGGCAGCGCATCTTCGTCTTCCCATCCCAGAACCAGCGCGGCAGCGGCGTGTGGTGGTCCAGCGCGTTGAGCGTGTCGTAGCCCGGCATGCGCGCCCAGTAGACGCCGCGCACGTACTCGCGCCAGCCGAGAATCTGACGGATGAAGCCCTCCGCCGCCGCCAGCGGCGCGCGTCCGGCCCGCCATGCCGCCTCCGCCCGTTCCACCACCTCGCGCGGGTCCAGCAGCTTCACGTTCAGCGCGAAGGACAGCAGCGAGTGGAACAGGGTCGTGGCGTGGCGGCTCATCGCGTCCTGGTAATCGCCGAAATGCGGCAGGCGCTGCGTCAGGAAATCGTCGAGATCGGCCAGCGCCTCGGCGCGGTTCAGTGGCCAGGGGAAGGCTTCGGCCGAGGGATTTCCGAAGGAGTTCACCCCCGCGTCCGTGATCGTTTGCCACAGGGCGCGATGGTCGTGGCGGCGACGGCGGTCGGGCGGTTCCGGCGGCTCGCCGCGCCAGGGCTTGCGGTTGTCGTGGTCGAAGTTCCACTGCCCGCCTTCCGGCTTGCCCTCCGCTGTCAGCAGCACGCCGTGGCGCTGGCGCAGCGTGCGGTAGAAATGCTCCATCAGCCATTGGCGGCGGCCGCTGAAAATCCGCGCGGCGTCATCGCGGGCAGTGTAGAAGTGATCACTGTTAACTTGCCGGACCGGGATGGCGCTGGCGGCGGCGTAATCGGCCAGTTGCCGGTCGAGCCGCCATTCGTCCGGGTCCTGGTATTCCAGCGCGGCCGCGCTGTAGTGGGCGATCAGCGCGTCAAGGTTGGCGGGCAGCGACTGGCGGTTGCTGGCGTCGTCGATGGCGATGTAGCGCACGCGGTGGCCCGCCTCTTTCAGCTGCCGGGCGAAGTCGCGCATGGCGGCGAAGATGGCGAGGATCTTCTGGGCGTGGTGCAGGACGTAGTCGGTTTCCTGACGGATTTCCATCAGTACGTAGAGGACGTCGGGGCGGGCTTGGTCGAACCAGTGGTGGCGCGGGTTGAGCTGGTCGCCGAGGATCAGGCGCAGGGTGGTCATGCCGGGCGGCTCCGGGTGCGGCGGCAGCGGTCGGAGCAGTAGCGGACGTCGTGCCAGACCCGTTCCCATTTCTTGCGCCAGGCGAAGGGGCGGCCGCAGGCGGCGCAGGGTTTGCTGGGAAGGTGGGGTTTAAGGTGCATGGCGGCGTTCCGGAGGGCGATGGGGGTAGCAGAACCGGGGAGGTGGTGCGGGGGAATTGGACAAAGGGGAACAATGGGATCGGGCCAGCATTGACTTACCCGGAACGCATGCTAAGCTAACACTTAGCTAACCCCATCCCGAGGCGACCTCGCATGCAAGCCGTCAATATCCATGATGCCAAGACCCGACTTTCCCAATTGCTGGAACAGGTCGAACAGGGTGAGGACATTGTCATTGCCCGCGCCGGCCATCCGGTAGCGCGCTTGATCGCCTATACGGCACCCGCCCGTCAGGTGGCGCCGCCGGGCGGCATGGCGGGCGAAATCGTCATGGCGGAGGACTTTGACGCCGCGCTGGACGGGTTGTTTGATTGCCTTGAAGGGAATGCCGACGCATGAGACTGTTGCTGGATACCCACATGATGTTGTGGTGGCAAGCAAATCACCCGTCCCTGCCGACAGCCGCGATTGAGATGGTCAATCAGGCCGAAGCCGTGTATTTCAGTCAGGCCTCGCTGTGGGAAATGGCGATCAAGGTATCGTTGGGCAAGTTGCGGGTGGACTTGCCCCGGTTTTCAGCGGCCATCCAGGCGCAAGGATTTCTGTGGCTGCCCACCCGCAATGAACACTTGCTGGCGGTGGCGGGGCTGCCGGTTTTTGAGGATCATCGCGATCCGTTTGATCGTCTGCTGGTGGCGCAAAGCCTGACCGAGCCGTTGCTGCTGGTGACGGGGGATCAGAAACTGGCCCGGTATGGGGTGACTGTCCGGGTGGTTTGAGGGTCGGAAATAGGGGTCTGTCCCCTATTTTCTTCATGGAAATTTGATGTTTTCCCTGTAGATCCATGCTTGTTAGGCGACAAAGGGCGCACGCAGTGCGCCCCTACGGGATTGCGGGTGGAAGAGGTTGACCGGGTTGGCGGGGGCTGCTAGCTTTCAAGCATTCCGTCCCAGGGATTTAGTTCGCCTAACAAGGTGGCATCATTTGCAAGCAGCTAATTCTTAAAGTGTTTTTATGGGACTCAACCTTTATAGGCGACAAAGAGTTATGCGAAGTCTGTCGTCTAAATATAGTTATGCCTTTTAGGGAGTCACAATGGCAGAGGAGCCTTTCGAAATAGAACAGAGAGGATATGATTCTGGGTCGAATCCATTCATGGGGGAATGGAGAAAAACCTTCAATTTTCCGCCCGTATCATATGCAAACAAATCCGATTTGAAGCAAGCGTTTAAGAGCAGAATTCGAAATGAGCTTGGTAACAAATTCATATATTTTCACCAAGTAACGCTGACGATAACGCTTTATTTAAATCACGAAAAGATTCTTGAAACCCCTGAGTACGGCGATTTAGATAATTATGCGAAATCAATTTGCGATGCAATAAAAGGGGTTGGCGGCATCATGATTGATGACTGCCAAATCCAACGCATTGACATCTCTTGGATTGATGTCCCCAAAGAGTCATTCTTTGAGATTGAGCTTCGCTCTAGCCCTGATGACTTTATGCCTGCTGAGCTTAAGCTTTATGAAATGCCAGATAATCTTTACTACCCCGTATCACATTTAGCCTGGGATAACGGCTGCATTATTGAGGTCAACTTAATAAACAAGTACTTAGAGCTGAGGGCGCTATCGGCAATGACCTCCGCAAAAAGAACTCTCCGGCATAAAGAGCGTCAAACTGGAACCCCACAATTCCGGGCATTTCAATATGGCCGTAGAATTAGCCCAACAAAGTGGGCTTTTCATCCAACAAGGGTTGCAGACTCCGGCTATCAGCTTGTCTCGAAGAAAGAGTGGGAGCGCGAATACAGTGACTGGGCAGGGAAAAGTGAGAATTCAGAAAAAGTGGCATCCATCGAAGAATTTTTGGTCGGCTATATAAGAATGCTCGAACTCAACAATGCATAACCAATCATTGCACGCGGACGTCATGACATTTGCATAAAAGCCGCAAATGTCACGCCGCCGGCGAATTCCACGTTCGGGGTCTTGGCATGGCCCCGAGTCTGTAACTAACTAAAGAATCGTGCACAATCACTAAAATCAGTGTGGGTGGTCAATTTGCCACTGCGAAAAATTATTCGCCGCATAACGCGCTTCATTTTCCAATGGGTTGTGTTCATGCCGCAAATCCCGAAGATATATTATCGAGAACTCTCTGACGCCCTTATTTCTAAATTGCTCAACATGTTTCAATTCGTGCGCCCAAGTTAGAAGATTGTCAGCGTCGCTCTTTCCTTTAAAAACGATCACATCAACTAACGTAATGGCGGCCGCATCTCCATAAACGATCTTGATATCCTTCCGCAAGACAACTTCCCCCTTGGTCGATAGCCTTCCCAAATTAATAAGGCCGTTGTCACCAACCGTGTACCTCACGGAATTTAAGATGTCATCCTTGTAGAAGCCGCGCAATGCAGATTTAACATTCTCTGGCATCGGTTGTGAATTTTTGAGAGAACTCTCTCTCGATTGCTGAAGCCATTCAGCCAAGAGTGGTGCGGCGATCTGGGCCTGAGCCTCAGTGAGCGGGTGCTTTATTCCGTCAATAACGTCCACGCAGGGGAGGCCTAACTGTTTGCACGCCTGCTTAGGAGGCTCAATTTTTTTGCATTCGATGTGAAGAATTTCGCACAGGCGCCATGCGTGCGCCGATGGCGAAGAAAAAAGAAAAGTAAAGAATACAAATATTAACGCCCTGTTCATAAGGCTTCTCCCTAAGAATGGTGAAAGGTGTATTTTTGTCGCGTTTGCGATTATCTGCAAGCGAGCTTTTAAACACAACCACCAGTAGACTCCGAACAATTCGCTGTGAAATAGGGGTCTGTCCCCTATTTCCGTTATTGGCGGCGGCCCGCGAAGATGCCGGCGGCCTCGTCGCGGCTGGTGTAGAAATGATCGCTGTCGACCGCCCGGACGGGAATCGGGGCGGCGGTGGCATAGTCCGCCAGTTGCCGGTCGAGACGCCATTCGTCCGGGTGCTGGTATTCCAGCGCGGTCGCGTCGTAATGGGCGATCAGCGCGTCGAGGTTGGCGGGCAGCGACTGGCGGTTGCT
>DASUIL010000154.1:0-2433 GCA_036273075.1 Fluviicoccus sp.
TAAAGATGGCGTATGGTATCAAATAGGCACAATTAAATCATGGTTATAATTCTGACAATCAGGAAAATGTGAAGGAATTGGCGAAAGGTAGGGGATGTCAGGCTTTAAAGCCGTTCAGCTGGCTCATGGCTTTGGCAATATCGCCGCCAATGAAGGTATCGGACAGTCGCAACGCTTCATCCAACGCCAGATCAATCTTGTCCTGTTCGGAAGCCGGGGCCTTGCCCAGCACGAAATTGGATACCAGCCGTGCCTCACCGGGATGACCGATGCCGATCCGCAGCCGATGGAAGCCGTTGTTGTTGCCGAGGCAGGCAATCATGTCGCGCAGGCCATTGTGACCGCCGTGGCCACCGCCGGTTTTCAGGCGGATATGACCGGGAAGCAGGTCGAGTTCGTCATGCGCCGCCAGCATGGCGGTCGGGGGAATCTTGAAGAACGTGGCCATGGCGCCAACGGCCAGACCCGAACGGTTCATGTAGGTAGTGGGGATCAGCAGACGGACTTCGTGACCGGCAATGGTGCCGCGACCGGTGAAGCCATGAAACTTGGGTTCGGAAACAAGCCGGATGCCGTGGTTCGCCGCCAGACGACTGACAAACCACGCACCCGCATTGTGGCGGGTCTGCTCGTATTCCGGTCCGGGATTTCCCAGACCGACAATCAGTTGCAAACCCGCCATGATGACACTTAGGCCTTGTGCACGTTGGCAATCGGCTGGTCGTAGTCGTGGCCTTGGGCCAGCGCGGGGATTTCCACGCCTTCCGGCAGCTTGATGTCCGACAGGTGCAGGGTGGTGCCGATGTGCACGCCCAGCAGGTCAACCGTCAGGTATTCCGGCAGGTTGTTCGGCAGGCAGGCGATTTCGACTTCGGTGGCGATGATGGAAATGGAGCCGCCTTCGGTCTTCACGCCAACACAGGCTTCTTGGTTGGTGTAGTGCAGGGGCACCTTCATGGTCAGCTTATGGGCCGCGTCAACGCGCAGGAAGTCAGCGTGCAGCGGGGTGTTCTTGGCCGGGTGACGTTGCATGGCCTTGATCACGGCTTGCTGGGGCTGGCCGTCAATGATCAGGGTCAGCACGTGCGAGTAGAAGGCTTCGTTTTCGATGGCCTTCACCAGCTCGCGCAGCTCGATGCTGATCGACTGGGCGTCTTTGCCGCCGCCATAGATAACAGCGGGGATCTTCTTTTCCAGACGGCGAAGGCGGCGGCTCGCACCTTTCCCTTCGTCAGCCCGGTTGGTGGCATTCAGAGTGAAGTTAACGGACATGATTGTCTCCGGTTACGCCGTATTTCGCGACCAAATACGGCTGTTGCTAAAAAGGGCGGCTAAAAGGCCGCCCCGGGGTATCAGCGTGTTCAGAACAGCTCGAACATGGCGCTGATGGATTCTTCGTTGTTGATGCGGCGCAGCGTTTCCGCCAGCAGCGACGACATCGACATCTGGCGGATGCGGCCGCAGTTCTGGGCCTCTTCCGACAGGGGAATGGTATCGGTCACCACCAGTTCATCCAGCGCCGAGCCGGTAATATTCTTGATGGCGGCGCCGGACAGCACCGGATGGGTACAGTAGGCGACGACGCGGCGGGCGCCATGCTCCTTGAGCGCGGCGGCGGCCTTGCAGAGCGTGCCGGCGGTGTCGACCATGTCGTCGACAATCACACAGTCACGACCGGCGACTTCGCCGATGATGTGCATGACCTGCGATTCATTGGCCTTCGGGCGGCGCTTGTCGATGATGGCCAGGTCCACATCGCCCAGTTGCTTGGCGATGGCGCGGGCGCGAACCACACCGCCGATGTCGGGGGAGACCACCACGAGGTTGTCATAGTGCTGTTTTTGCAGGGCAGTCAGCAGCACGGGCGAGCCGTAGATGTTGTCCACCGGAATGTCAAAGAAGCCCTGGATCTGGTCGGCGTGCAGGTCGACGGTCAGAACGCGGTCAATGCCGACGCTGGTGATCATGTCCGCAACCACCTTGGCGGTGATGGGTACACGGGCCGAGCGCGGGCGGCGGTCCTGACGGGCATAGCCGAAGTAGGGGATCACCGCGGTGATGCGACCGGCGCTGGCGCGACGCAGCGCATCCGCCATCACAATCAGTTCCATCAGGTTGTCGTTGGTCGGCGCGCAGGTGGACTGGATGATGAACACATCCTTGCCGCGCACGTTCTCGTTGATTTCCACGGCGATTTCGCCGTCGGAAAAACGCGAAACCTCGGCGGAACCGAGCGGAATATGCAGATGACTAACGACTTTCTTGGCTAGCTGCGGGTTGGCGTTACCCGTAAAGACGACCAGATTAGGCATGGCAATGAACACATTGTAGAGATGGCAGGGGCGGCTGGATTCGAACCAACGCATGGCGGGATCAAAACCCGCTGCCTTACCGCTTGGCGACGCCCCTATAGCGTGTGCGATCGTAAATCGC
>DASUIL010000155.1:0-2883 GCA_036273075.1 Fluviicoccus sp.
TGGGACAACGGCTACTTCGACATGCTGTTCGGCTACGAATGGGAACAGACCAAGAGCCCGGCGGGCGCCAAGCAGTGGGTGGCGAAGAACTGCAAGCCGGAACACCTGATCCCGGACGCGCACGACCCGTCGAAAAAGCATCCGCCGATGATGACCACCGCCGACCTGGCGCTGCGCTTCGACCCGGCCTACGAGAAGATTTCACGCCGTTTCCATCAGGACCCGCAGGCCTTTGCCGACGCCTTCGCCCGCGCGTGGTTCAAGCTGACGCACCGCGACCTCGGCCCGAAGGCCCGTTATCTCGGTCCGGAGGTCCCGGCGGAAACACTGGTGTGGCAGGACCCGGTTCCGGCGCTGGATCATCCGGTGGTCGATGTCGCGGACATTGCCGACCTGAAGGCGGAGATCCTCGCCTCCGGCCTGAGCATTGCCGAACTGGTGGCGACGGCTTGGGCTTCGGCCTCCACCTTCCGGGGTTCGGACAAGCGCGGCGGCGCCAACGGCGCGCGCATCCGCCTGGCCCCGCAGAAGGATTGGGCGGTGAACCTACCCGCGCAACTGGCGAAGGTACTGGCGGTGCTGGAAGGCATTCAACGCGACTTCAATGCCGCGCAGCGCGGCGGCAAGCGGGTATCGCTGGCGGATCTGATCGTGCTGGGCGGCAATGCGGCGGTGGAAGCGGCGGCCCGGGCGGCCGGTCAGGCAGTCGAGGTGCGATTCACGCCGGGCCGGATGGACGCCTCGGCCGAACAGACCGATGCGGACTCCTTCGCGGTACTGGAGCCGCATGCCGACGGTTTCCGCAACTACCAGAAGGCGGCCTTCACCGCCCCGGCCGAGGCGCTGCTGGTGGACAAGGCACAATTGCTGACGCTGAGCGCGCCGGAAATGACCGTGCTGGTGGGCGGCCTGCGGGTGCTGGGGGCCAATGCCGACGGCTCGGCAAACGGTGTGTTCACAACGCGGCCGGGACAGCTAAGCCATGACTTCTTCGTCAACCTGCTGGACATGGGCATCGCGTGGAACCCGACCTCGGACAAGGCCGAGCTTTTCGAAGGCCGCGACCGCAAGACCGGCGCGGTGAAGTGGACCGGCACGCGGGTCGATCTGGTGTTCGGCTCGAACTCGCAGTTGCGGGCGCTGGCGGAAGTCTATGCCCAGCGCGATGCGGAAGCGAAGTTCGTGCATGACTTCGCGGCGGCGTGGGCGAAGGTGATGGAGCTGGACCGGTTTGACCTTAATAAATAAAACCTGAAGAATGCGGCGGCATCCTTCCGGATGCCACCGCCTGCATCTTCGTCAAACCACCAGCTCCGGCGTATACCCGGCCTCCTGGATAACCTCACGCAGATCCCCGGCCGCCACGGACGAGGCAATTGTTACCCGGTGCGTCGCCAGGTCTATCTCTACCCGAGCCGCCGGATCGATGTCATGAACCGCTTTGTTGATGAGACCGGCGCAGTGGCCGCAGGTCATGTCATTGACGTTGAAAACAATCATGGTGCTCTCCTGTAAATGGCGTTTAGCCTGGCAGTACCCAGCCTGAAGCTTGCCATGGTGGGAAGGTCAACCCCCGTTGACGCATGCAAAGGATTTTTATTTTCGGGCTTGACCTTGCCATAATGGGAAGGTTCAAAGTGACCGTCATCTGCAAGGGCCCTTCCGGAGAAGACCATGAATACCTCAACCGCTGATGACAAGACGGGAACCGGTTCGCTGGAACTGAAAATCGACGGCATGACCTGCGCCTCCTGCGTGGCGCGAGTGGAAAAGGCGCTGCGGAAAGTCCCCGGCGTCCGGGACGCCTCGGTCAACCTGGCGACAGAAAAAGCCACCATCGCCGCCGGCCCGGATGTGTCCTTCGCGCAACTGGCGGCCGCCGTGGCCAAGGCCGGGTACAGCGCCGCCGCTGTCCGCGAGGATGGCGTGGAAGCCGCGCCGCCAACCCGCCGCCTGCCGGAATGGTGGCCGGTAGCCGTCGCCGCCCTGCTCACCCTGCCGCTGACCGCACCGATGCTGCTGGCGCTGTTCGGCATCGACTTCATGCTGGACGGCTGGTGGCAGCTGGCGCTGGCGACGCCGGTACAGTTCTGGCTGGGCGCGCGCTTCTACCGGGGCGGCTGGAAGGCGGCGCGGGCGCTGTCCGGCAACATGGACCTGCTGGTGGCCATCGGCACCTCGGCCGCCTACGGCATGTCGCTGTACCTGCTGATTGAACACGGCGAACACGGCATGCCGCACCTCTATTTCGAAGGCTCGGCGGTGGTGATCACGCTGGTGCTGCTGGGCAAGTGGCTGGAAACCCGCGCCAAGCGCCAGACCACCGACGCCATCCGCGCCCTGAACGCCCTGCGGCCGACCGTGGCGCGGGTGCTGGTGGGCGTGCAGGAAGTCGAAGTGCCGGTGGCGCAGGTGGCGGTGGGCGATACCGTTATCGTCCGCCCCGGCGAGCGCCTGCCGGTGGACGGCCGCATCACCGAGGGACACAGCCATGTTGACGAAGCTCTGATTACCGGCGAAAGCCTGCCGGTGTCGAAGCAGCCGGGCGACGCGGTCACCGGCGGTTCGGTCAACGGCGAAGGGGTGCTGCGGGTGCTGACCGGCGCGGTCGGGGCGGAAACCACGCTGGCGCGCATCATCCGCATGGTGGAATCGGCGCAGGCGGCGAAAGCACCGATCCAGCGCCTGGTCGACCGGGTCAGCGCAGTGTTCGTGCCGGTGGTGCTGGCCATCGCCCTGCTAACGTTCGCCGGGTGGATGCTGGCGGGCGCCCACTGGGAAACCGCCCTGATCAACGCCGTGGCGGTGCTGGTGATCGCCTGTCCCTGCGCGCTGGGCCTGGCCACGCCGACGGCGATCATGGTCGGCACCGGCGTCGCCGCC
>DASUIL010000156.1:0-4193 GCA_036273075.1 Fluviicoccus sp.
TTTGTGCCGCACGCCCACGAGCATTGCATCCACGATGCCATGCACGCCGCCGAACACCTGTGCGCCGAGCGCGGCGTGCGGTTGACCGATATCCGCCGCCGGGTGCTGGAACTGGTCTGGGAAAGCCATCAGCCGCTGGGCGCTTACGGCATCCTTGACCGCCTGACCGCCGAGGGCCACAAGCCCGCGCCGCCGACGGTGTACCGCGCGCTCGATTTCCTGCTGGAACAGGGGCTGGTGCACCGCATCGCCTCGCTGAACGCCTACATGGGCTGCGCCGATCCCGCCCATCAGCACCTGGCCTGCTTTTTCCTCTGCGAAGTGTGCGGGAACGCGGAGGAGTTGGAAGACAGCATTCTGCTGATGCAGGCCCTGCAGGCCAGCGCCGAGAAGCGCGGTTTCCGCATCCGCCAGCCGATGCTGGAAATTGGCGGCTTGTGCCGGGGCTGCCGCGCGGCGGGAGCGGCGGAATCGTGACGGAAACGCTGCTGGAACTGGGCGGCATCAGCTGGGGGCGGGAAGGCCGCCTGATCCTGAACCGGGTCGACCTGACGGTGCAGCGCGGCGAGATCGTCACTCTGATCGGTCCCAACGGCGCCGGAAAGTCGACGTTGGTGCAGATGGCCGTCGGCCTGCTGAAGCCGGATGCCGGGCATTGCCGTCGTCGGCCCGGCTTGCGCATCGGCTATGTGCCGCAGGCCTTGCAGCTGGACCCGTCCATGCCGCTGACGGTGGGCGGCTTCATGCGCCTGCAGGCGCGGCGGCCCGAGCCGGCGGCGGTGCGACGGACGCTGGCGGAAACCGGCGTCGCTGACCTGCATGACCGCTCGGTGCATGCCCTGTCCGGCGGCGAATGGCAGCGGGTGCTGCTGGCGCGGGCGCTGCTGCAGCAACCGGATCTGCTGGTGCTGGACGAGCCGATGCAGGGTGTCGACCTGACCGGCCAGGAAGAATTGTACCGGCTGCTGGCGGACATTCCCGGCCGCTACCATTGCGGCATCCTGATGGTCTCGCACGACCTGCATCTGGTGATGGCCGCCACCGACCGCGTGATCTGCCTGAACGGCCATGTCTGCTGCGCGGGTCACCCCGAATCGGTGAGCAGCCATCCGGAATATCTGAAACTGTTCGGCTGGCAGGGCAGCCAGGGGCTGGCGGTCTACAGCCACCATCATGACCACCGGCACGACGCCCACGGTTGCGTGCTGCATCCGCCGGCCTCCGGTACGGGCGCGGGGAGTTAGGCGATGTGGGAAATACTCTGGCCCGCCTGGGTGGGCGGCTCGCTGGCGGCGCTGATGGCCGCGCCGCTGGGTTGCCTGCTGGTATGGCGGCGGTTGTCCTTTTTCGGCGACAGTCTGGCGCACGCCACGCTGCTGGGCGCGGCGCTGTCGCTGCTGTTCCACATTCCGGTCTGGGGCGGCATCCTCGGTGTCTGCGTGTTGCTGGCGCTGCTGCTGGCGTCGCTGCTGGACCGGGCGCGCCTGCCCTCCGACGCGGTGCTTTCGCTGTTGTCCGCCACCCTGCTCAGCGCCGGCCTGATCGTCCTCCGCTTCAATCCGGGCGTGCCGGTCGACCTGCAGGCCTGGCTGTTCGGCGACCTGCTGGCGCTGACCCCGGCCGACCTGCCGCTGCTGGCGGGCGGTGCGGCGCTGATTCTGGGCGCGGTGACGGCCCTGTGGCGGCCGCTGGTGCTGTCCACCCTGGATGAACGGCTGGCGGCGGTGGAGGGCGCGCCGGTATTGCGGCTGCGCGTGCTGCTGCTGTTGCTGCTGGCGCTGGCGGTCTCGCTGGCGATGAAGGTGGCCGGCAGCCTGCTGATCACCGCGCTGCTGGTGATTCCGCCGCTGGCGGTGCGGCCCCTGGCCCGTCAGCCGGGCGCGATGGCGCTGCTGGCGGCGCTGGCGGGGGTGGCGGCCGTTTCCGGCGGCCTGGCGGCCAGCTTCCATTGGGATACGCCGGTGGGTCCGAGCATTGTGCTGGGCGCAGCGTTGCTGTTCCTGCTGGGCCGGGCGGCAGCGATGAAAACGAATCATTAACCCTGTTGGGCCTATTGTTTATACCGGGAGCGGCGACTGGCCAACACGCGGCTAAAATGTTAAAACGATCACAGTTTGCCTCTGCCAATCCTCCTACGCTCTCCGGGTTGAACACTCGGGTTTTTGCGACGAAAGACGGATCCATTCCCGCCACCGGGCCATGCAAGGTTTTGATTTGACATGACGACAACATCTGGGCTGAACATTCCGGAGAAACAACTGTCCCGCCTGTCGCAGGTCGGCCACGGCCGCGGCGAGATGCAGGCCTGGGTCAATAACCTGCCAATCATGAACACGGCGGAAACCGGAAAGAAGCTGTACCAGACCCTGGGTGAACTGGCGACGCTGCACATTGACGATGATGACCGTTATGAGTTGCTGGAAATCCTCGAACCCGCCGTCACCAACCTGATCCGCGCCCTGAGCCACGGCCTGCAGAACCAGCCGGTGAAATTGCCGCATGCCGCGCGTCGCGCCGCCGTGCTCAGCCAGGCGTTGCACCTGCAGCTGACCCTCAATTACAAGGTGATTGCCGTGGGCACCCTGCAACGCCTGGAGGGCGGCAAGGTCGGCTTCATGAACCTGGGCAAGCGCAGCGCCCAGCAGCTGGCGGCCAACGCCGTGCAGCGCTGCCTGGGCGAATACGTCCGCCTGCTGCGCCACGTCTCGCTGCTGTATTTCCCGGTACCCGACGGCGCCTGGCATGACATCCACAGCCTGTTCCGCCTGGCCTGGAGCCATGACCTGATCGACCTGCCGGTCAAGGACCGCCACAGCGTGCTGTTGTCTGAAACCAGCGTCCGCCACACCTATCTGCGCACCATCCTGCTGGGCGCCGGCCAGACCAACAAGCTGCGCCCTTCCGAACTGGAAATCCTCTATGCTGAAAGCGAATCCTGGGCGACGGCGCTGAAGCTGGAAACCTCGCCCGCGCAGGCGCTGCTGGTCTGTGATGCCGAGGATCATCCCCCCGCGTTCCGCCACCGCGCCGCGCCCAAGCCCGGCAGCTGGTTCATCCGCAGCGAGGCGCTGGTGCAGCTGTTGCAGGACGCCGCCATTCCCGCCAGTCTCCAGGACCACCTGCTGGCTGTCTGGCGCAGGGGAAGGGAACGCATGTTCGAGCGTCGTCCCTGTGAAAAACCGGTGCTGATCAGCCTCGGCCTGTCGGCCGCCCACTATTTCCTGGCGGGACAACGCGAATTCCGGGTGGTGGTGAAGGGGAACGAGGAAAAGAAGACGGCGGCGCAACCGGCGTTCCTGTTCGGCCTGGAAGAGGAAACCGTGGTCGAGCAGCCGGATGCCTGGCAAATCAGCTACGCCACGGTGTCATCGATTGAGGATGATGCCGAGCGCGAAAAGGAGGAAGAGGACAAGGGTCCGGTCGTGACCTACCAGCCCTATCAGGTGGAGGCGCTGAACCTGTCCCCGGGCGGCTACGGCATCCGCTGGCCCGGCAATCCTCCCGCCCAGTTGCGGCCCGGTGAGATCATCGCCATCAGCGAGGAGCGCGGCAAGGGCTGGAATGTCGGACTGCTGCACTGGCTGCGGGTGACACCCGAGTACCAGGTGGAAGCGGGCCTGGAACTGCTGTCGGCCCAGGCCAAGCCTTGCGGCATCTGCCGCATCCGCAACCTGCGCGAGGACAGCGACTACCTGCGCGGCTTCCTGATTCCGGAAATGAAATCGCTGGATCAACCGGCGACGTTGGTGACTTCAGGCACCACCTTTGCCGTCGGCTCGGACGTGAAGATCAGCCTGGCGGGCCAGACCGTGCTGGCGCAGCTGACGAAGCTGGTGCTGGCCACGGCCAGCATCAACCAGTACGAATTCGCGGTGCTGAACGCCGCCGCGCCCGTGAAGACCGTCGACCCTGACGCTACGCTCGATTCCAATATTGACGCCATGTGGGAACAGCTGAAAAACTGAACCCTCAGGCGTCCGCTGTTCCCTGCCGCGACTGCTCGCGGTACTGACGCGGCGTGACGCCGCTCCATTTGCGGAAGGCCCGCGTGAAGTTGGCCGGATCGCTGTAGCCCAGCCGCACCGCCACCTGTTCCACGCTCAACCCCGAATTCGCCAGCAGGCGCATGGCGTCGCGCCGCCGTGACTCGTCCAGCAATGCCTGGAAAGTGGTGCCATGCTGCTGCAGGCGGC
>DASUIL010000157.1:0-19007 GCA_036273075.1 Fluviicoccus sp.
ACCCGTAAAGACGACCAGATTAGGCATGGCAATGAACACATTGTAGAGATGGCAGGGGCGGCTGGATTCGAACCAACGCATGGCGGGATCAAAACCCGCTGCCTTACCGCTTGGCGACGCCCCTATAGCGTGTGCGATCGAAAATCGCTAATTTTTGAGTGCTTCCCGCAATTCCCGGTGAGCCGGGGATTCGTTGACTGCCTTGGCAATAAACCCTTGGAAGGGCGACTGCTTCAAGATTTTTTCCGCCAGATCACGACTTTCGCATTCCAGAAAAACACATGAACCTGTTCCGGTCAATCTGCCTTTTCCAAAATTCTCAAGCCATTCAAGGGCTCTGTCAACTTCGCCGTACTGCTTCCTGACAACGCTTTCGCAATCGTTTTTGCAGTACTGCGTTTGCGAGGCCGCTAATTTAATCGGGGGCGTATCCCTTGTCAACGCTGGATCCGAAAAAATATCACGAGTGCTTATTTCACAGTCAGGTTTCAGGACCAGATACCAGTTTTCGGGAATATCCGCCGGATAAATGACCTCTCCGACGCCCTCGGCATAGGCGCTGCGACCCCGGACGAAAACCGGCACATCGGCTCCCAGCGCCAGGCCGATTTCCGCGAGTCTGTCGGTCGCGTAGCCGAGATTCCAGAGCGTATTGAGCGCCAGCAGGGTCGTGGCGGCGTCAGAGGAACCGCCGCCGATACCGCCGCCCATTGGTAACCGTTTTTCGATCCGGATTTTGACGCCTTGCGTGCAACCCGAGGCCAGTCGCAAGGCCATGGCGGCTTTGTAGACGAGATTTTGCCCGGCTGGGACGCCCGGCAGCTCAGGTTCAACATGGATCAGCGGATTGTCTGTGCGGCGGAAGTGGAGGGTGTCACCATGATCCAGCAGGGCGAACAGGGTTTGAAGGGTGTGATAACCGTCTGCCCGGCGGCCGGTGATGTGCAGGAAAAGGTTGAGCTTGGCCGGCGCGGGCAGGGTCAGGCAATCCGTCATGGGTTCAGCGGGTTTGCCACTGGCTGACGAGTACGGTCAGCCGGGTGTTCGGCCCGGTAATCACGAACTTTTCAGGCAGCACTTCGTTGTTGACAGTGATCCAGCTCTTGTAGTCCGCCTGCCAGTTCTCTTCCAGGAGGCTCTTGGGCAGTCCGGCATCATCCATGACGGCTTCAGCGCCGGGGGTGGCGGCCTTGCCTTGAAACCACTTCGGCAGAAGGGAAACCGGGGCTGTCCAGCCCAGGGCCTGCTGCATCAGTTCTTCCGGCGAGGCGGCTTCGACATGGCCGGTGCGGGCGCTATCCAGCGTGACCTTTTCGGGGCTGCCTTCCAGAACCGTACGCCCTTGGCCTAATGGCCCGTTCAGGGTAATGCGATACATATTGCCATGCTGTTGCCAGACATAATAGGCGGTTGCCGCGCTCTCGCGCCCGTCGGATTGCAGGACGCGGATGGCGATCTTGCCGCTGGCGGTCCAGATCAGCAAATGTCCGGGCTTGCTGACCAGGTCAAGGGGCGTGGCCGTGCCGGCGTCGGGAAGCGGGGGCACCGCTGCGGGCGTCAGTGGGGTTACAACAGGTTGTGATGCACATCCTGCAAGCATCACGGGCAACAGCAGAGTAGGGAGTCTCACGGTTTTTGCTCGAATTTGGCCTTGTGTTTCAATACCAGTTCACTTGTGGGATTCTTTTGCAGCAATTGCTGCCATACCTTGGCAGCTTCGGCGCGTTTCCCGGTGACCCAGAGGATTTCGGCCAGATGGGTGCCGATTTCTTCATCCGGGAAAAGCTTAAAGGCTTTCTGGACATATTCCAGTGCCTCGTTCACGTTTCCAAGACGGTAGAGCAGCCATCCCATGCTGTCGATGACGGCCGGATCTTCAGGTTTCAGCCGCAAGGCCTTGCGAAGATAAACTTCTGCCTCGCCAAAACGCTGGGTCTGGTCGGCGAGGGTATAGCCCAGTGCATTGAGGTAGCTGAAATTCTCCGGATCCCGTGACAGTAATTCTTGCATATCTTTTTCAAAGCCGGGGAGATTTTTCAGTTTGTCAGCGGTGAGCGCGCGAGAAAACAGCAGCAGGTTGTCCTGGGGATATTTATCAACACCTTCGTTCAGAAGCGACATGGCTTCCGCATGACGGGACACCTTGTTGAGCATTTCGGCTTCCAGAACATAAAGCATGGCCGCCTGGTTCGGCATGTTCTGGCGCGCCACGGCCAGATTGCGGCGCGCTTCATCAACACGCCCGGATGACGCCAGCATCCCGGAAAGCTCGCTCAAGGCCGGAAGGAAGTGGGGTCCTTCCCCGATGGCTTCAAAATGCCTTTCCGCCTGATCGGAGTCCTTGCCGCGCAGGGATATCATGCCGAGATAAAAATGGGCCTCGTCTTCGTGTTCACCGGTCAGCACCAACTGCTCGAGACTGCGCCGAGCCTCCGGGTCATGCTGGTTGTTATAGGCCAGCAGCCCGTGCATCAGCAGGATTTCACCATCGGCGGGGAACCTTTCCAGCAGTTGCTTGAGCCTGGATTCTGCCTGGAAGGGGTGGCCGGCCTTGATGAGCATGCGCGCATAGTGCAGGTTGACCTGCCGGCTGTTGGGATATTTCATGACCGCTGAAGACAGGACGTCCAAAGCCTCGCGATTGCGGTTGTCCATGCCGAGGATACGCGCCTGCAACAGGATAGCGGGGATATTGTCAGGATTGGCCGCCAGTGCGCGCCGTATGTAGTCACCGGCGATTGAGTACTGCCCGTTCTCCCCGGCCAGAAGGGCGTGGGCGAAGAGAAGCTGGCTGTTCTGGGGGAAACGTCGCTCGAGTTGTTCAATGGCTTCCAGCATTTTGCCCCTGCCCTCGGGCGTTGGCGGGTAGGCGCTCAGGAAGAGAGCCTCGATTTCCGCCTCCGGATTCAGCTGGATCAGTTTTCCCAACGCCTCCATGACGGTATCGCTTTGCTGCAAGCGCAAGCCGTGAAATGCCTTCTGGTACCAGGCGGTGCTGTTTTCCGGCTGCAACACAGTAAGGTGGTCGGAAAGCTCCAACCCGGCCTGACTGTCCTGCAGGTAATTGGCAATCTGCAGTGCGCGTTCAAGGACAGCGGCATCGTTGCTGGCCAGTGCTTCTTCCCTGTAAGGCTTTAGGGCGGCAGCCGGTTGGTTGCGGCTGACGGCAAATTCGGCGGAGAGCAGGCGGAAAAGCCCGTCGTGGCTGAAAGCGGGTCCGGTTGGGGCAGACGCGGCGGCGGTAGTGGAAAAGGCGGGTGCCGAAAAACCCGGCAACAGCACGGAGAGCAGCAGGCAGGTGGCAATACGCGGCATGATCGGATAAAAATCCCTGAATATGTGCCCGATCCGGGGCAAGGTGATCACGCGCAAGTGTCTCAGGGAGCGGCCGTCAAGTCGAGTAACTTTGCGTTGTCGGCACGCGGATTTGAAAAGAAGGCGGCTATCCCGCAAAATACCCGCTCTCTGTTCGGGGGTATCCTCTTTTTATGGGCCTGGTTGCGCTCGGCATCAATCACAAAACGGCTTCGGTGGATACGCGGGAGAAGGTTGCCTTCCTGCCTGAAACCCTGCCCCAGTCCCTGCAGGAAGCCTGTGCCGCTACCGGCATGCCCGAACTCGCCATCCTTTCCACCTGCAATCGCACGGAATTCTACGGCTACATCGATAATCCCGGGCAACTGGTCAACTGGTTGCAGAAAGTGCGCAAGCTGTCTCCGCATGAGCTGGACGCCAGTCTGTACCAGTTTAATGACGCCGCCGCCGTGCGCCACCTGATGCGGGTCGCCTCCGGGCTGGATTCGATGATCCTCGGTGAGCCGCAGATTTTCGGCCAGGTGAAGACGGCGTATCAGCATGCCCAGCAGGCCGGGACGGTCGGGCAGGGGCTCGACCGCGTCTTTCAGCAGGTCTTTGCCGCCGTCAAGCGTGTACGTACGGAAACAGCCATCGGCGCGAATCCGGTATCGGTGGGCTTTGCCGCCGTCCAGCTGGCGAGGCAGATTTTTGCCAATCTGGAAAAAACCACGGCTTTGCTCGTTGGCGCCGGGGAAATGATCGAGCTGGTCGGCAAGCACCTGAAAGAGCAGGGCGTGGCGAAGATCATCATTGCCAACCGCACGTTGGCCCGCGCCGAGCATCTGGCGGCGGAACTGGGTAATGCCCGGGCCGTGCTGCTGGCCGATCTGCATGAAGTGCTGCCGCAGGCCGATATCGTCATCAGTTGTACAGGTAGCGCCTTGCCCATCATCGGCAAGGGCATGGTGGAAAGCGCCTTGCGCAAGCGCCGCCGCCAGCCAATGTTCATGGTCGATATTGCCGTGCCCCGTGATATCGAGCCTGAGGTGGACAGCCTGAACGATGTCTATCTTTATACGGTCGACGATCTTGAAGAGGTCATCGCGGAAAACCGGCGAGCCCGTGAGGATGCCGCTAGCGAGGCCGAGAGCTTGATCATCGCCTGTACCGCCCGCTACGAGGCGGATCAGCGCGTCCAGGCCGCCACCGGACTGGTAACCGCCTATCGTACCCAGGTTGAAGCATTGCGCCAGGAAGAGGTTGCCAAGGCCGCGCAGATGCTGGCCAAGGGCATGAGCGCCGAGGAGGTGCTGGAACGGGTGACCCGCAATCTGGCCAACAAGTTGATGCATGCCCCGACGATCAGCCTGAAGGAGGCTGCCGCCGAGCGCGATACCGACAAGCTGGCCTGGGCGACGAAGCTGTTGGGTATTAAAGACCGAAACTCCGGGGAGAATGAATGAAGCCGTCCTTGCGCGCCCGTCTGGAACAACTGACCGAGCGTCTGGAGGAAGTCACCGCGTTGCTCGCGGACGGTTCCGTGATCAGCGATAACGATCGATTCCGCAAGCTGTCGCGCGAGCATGCCGAGCTGGAAGAAGTTGTTGCGGTCTGGAAGGCCTATCGCCAGAGCGAAGATGACCTGGAAACGGCGGAATCACTGCGCAATGATCCCGAGTTCAAGGATATCGCCGAGGACGAGATCGCCGATGCCAAACAGCGCCTGATCTCGCTGGATGAGCAGCTGGGCGTGTTGATGATTCCCAAGGATCCCAACGACACCTTGCCGGTCTATCTGGAAGTGCGCGCCGGCACCGGCGGCGATGAGGCCGCCATTTTTGCCGGCGACCTGTTCCGCATGTACAGCCGCTATGCCGAACGGCAGGGCTGGCAGGTGGAAATCCTGTCCAGCAACGATGGCGAGCACGGCGGTTACAAGGAAATCATCAGCCGAGTCATTGGCGACGGCGTTTATGGCCGGATGAAGTTCGAGTCCGGCGTGCATCGCGTGCAGCGCGTGCCCGCCACCGAAGCGCAGGGGCGGGTGCATACTTCGGCCTGCACGGTTGCCATCATGCCCGAGCGCGAGGATATCGGCACGGTGGAAATCAATCCCGCCGACCTGCGCGTTGATACTTACCGTTCCAGCGGCGCGGGCGGCCAGCACGTCAACAAGACCGACTCCGCCATCCGCCTGACCCATATTCCCACCGGCATTGTCGTGGCCTGCCAGGAAGAGCGTTCGCAGCACAAGAACCGCGCCAAGGCCATGGCGCTGCTGGCCGCCAAGATCGAGGACATGCAGCGCAGCGCGCAACAGACCGCCACCGCTGACATGCGCCGCGATCTGGTCGGTTCGGGTGACCGTTCCGAACGCATCCGCACCTACAATTTTCCTCAGGGCCGTTTGACCGACCATCGCATTAACCTGACGCTGTACAAGCTGGATGCGGTGATGGAAGGCGATCTGGACGAAATCCTGTCCTCGCTGGCCCGCGAGTACCAGGCCGACCAGCTGGCGGCCCTGGGCAGCGAAGACTCCCTGGCCTGATGGTCACTGTCGGCGATCTGAAAGCCTCCCCACTGTGGCGCGAGCCGCTGGACCGCGAGGCGCTTTACCGGCTGCTGTCGCGCGTCACCGGTAAAACCCCGACCATGCTCACCGCCTTCCCTGAAACGGCGTTGTCCGCCGACCAGCAGGCGGCATTCAACGCCTTGGCGGATCGATACCGCCAAGGAGAGCCGCTGGCCTACATCCTGGGCGAACAGGCTTTCTGGACCCTCAACCTGACCGTCACACCGGATGTGCTCATTCCCCGTCCGGATACCGAGTCTGTGGTCGAAGCCGTGCTGGAATTGGGCCAGGGACAGCTGTGGCGGGTGGCCGATCTTGGCACCGGCAGCGGCGCCATCGCACTCAGCCTGGCGCACGAGCATCCGGAATGGTCGGTGGTGGCCACGGATGCCAGCGCGGCGGCCCTGGCGGTGGCGCGTGGCAATGCGGCTGCACTGCCGCGGTGCAATATCGATTTCCGTCCGGGGAGCTGGTTCGAACCGCTGGACGGCCGCTTTCATTGCATTGTCAGCAATCCGCCCTATATAGCAAATGATGACCCGCACATGACCGCTTTGGCGCATGAGCCGCGCAGTGCTTTGATTGCTCCGGCACAGGGATTGGCCGATATCGACTGGTTGACGGCGCATGCGGCGCAGTACTTGCATCCCGATGGTTGGCTGGTCATCGAGCATGGCTGGCAGCAGGGGGAAGCGGTGCGTGAACTGTTCCGTCGGTCAGGTTTCCGTGAAGTCACGACCGGCTATGATTACGGCGGCAACCCGCGCTACACGCGCGGCCAACTCTGATTTTTTTCCGGAACCCCGCCATGCTCACCGATGCCGAACTGATGCGCTACAACCGCCAGATCCTGATGCCGCAGTGGGATATCGCCGCGCAGGAGAAAATCCGCGCCGCCCGGGTGCTGATAGTCGGCATGGGTGGTTTGGGCTGCCCGGTATCGCTGTATCTGGCCAGCGCCGGGGTGGGTGAACTTTGGCTGGCGGACTTTGACACGGTGGAGGAGAGCAACCTGCAACGGCAGGTGCTGTTCCGCGAGGAGGATATCGGTCGACCCAAGGCGGAAGCGGCGGCGCGGCAGCTGGCGAAGGTCAACCCGCATGTCACCCTCAAGCCGCTGGTGCGGGCGCTGGATGCCGACAGCCTGCCGGCGCTGCTGACGGGCGTGGATCTGGTGCTGGACTGCACCGACAATTTTTCCACGCGCGACGCCGTCAACCGGGCTTGCGTGATGGCGGGCAAGCCGTTAGTGTCCGCCGCGGCGATCGGGATGAGCGGACAACTGTCGGTTTTCCACGGTCAGGGTGACCGTCCCTGCTACCGCTGCCTCTATCCCGAGGGTGATGTCGGATCGGCCACTTGCAGTGAATCCGGGGTGCTGGCGACCGTCGTCGGAGTCATGGGAACCTTGCAAGCGCACGAGGCGTTGAAATGTTTGAGCGGAGTCGGTGTACCGTTGTTCGGCAAGTTGGTGGTTTGGGAAGGCGAGTCGTCGATGTGGCGAACGCTGGCGTTTCGCAGGGATCCCGCCTGCTCCGTCTGCGGAAATCCGGAGGTAAGCAAGTCATGAATCGTTACGCCACCTGGGGCAACGCCCTGAAAGGTTTAATGCGGCTGGGTGAAACCGGCGTCGTGCTGGCCGAGACCGGCATTGACTGGATGCGCGGCAAGCGTCCGCCGACACCGCGCCTGATGCGCCAGACCTTCGAGCGTTTGGGCGCCACCTACGTCAAGCTCGGCCAGTTCATCGCCAGTTCGCCGTCGCTGTTCCCGCCCGAGTTCGTCAACGAGTTCCAGCATTGCCTTGACCGGACTTCTCCCTTGCCATTCAACGTGGTACGCGAGGTTCTTCAGGAAGAACTGAAACAGCCGCTCAGTGCGATTTTTGCTGAAATCGATGAAAGCCCGCTGGCCTCCGCCTCCATTGCGCAGGTCCATGCCGCGAAACTGGTTACTGGCGAGCATGTCGTGATCAAGATCCAGCGTCCGGGTGTCGAGAACATCCTGCTGACGGATCTCAATTTCATTTACTGGGCGACCGCGCTGTTCGAGAAGTCCTTCCCCAAGCTGAAGTTTGCCTCGTTGTCGGCGATTGTCACCGAAATCCAGGCCTGCATGATGGAAGAGGTGGATTTCTACAAGGAAGCCGCCAACATTGCCCAGTTCACCGAGTTCCTGCAGGCTACCGGCAACCAGCTGGCGGTCGCGCCGAAGGTCTATCCGCATGCCTCCGGCCTGCGAGTGCTGACCATGGAACGTTTTTACGGCGTACCGCTCACCGATCTGGAAACCATCCGCAAGTACACCCGCGATCCCGCCAATACGCTGGTGTCGGCCATGAATACCTGGTTCGCCAGCCTGATGTACTGCGAATCCTTCCACGCCGACCTGCACGCGGGCAACCTGATGGTGCTGACCGACGGTCGCATCGGCTTCATTGATTTCGGTATTGTCGGTCGTATCGCGCCCGATACCTGGGCGGCGACGATGGGCTTCATGGAGTCAATCGGTGAGGGCAATTTCGAGAAGATGGCCGACAGCATGGTCCGCATCGGCATGACCGGCAAGAAGGTGGACACTGCGCTGCTGGCGAAGGACTTGCAGAGCATGTACCAGACCATGACCGTGGTGGACCCGGCTCATGTGCTGAATGGAGCCATTAACGACAGTGAAATCAACAAGTTGATGATGGATGTTGTGGCGGTGGGTGAACGTCACGGCATCCGATTCCCGCGCGCCTTTGCTCTTTTGTTCAAGCAGATTCTCTATTTCGACCGTTACATCAAGATTCTGGCGCCGGACATGGAGCTGTTCGCCGATGACCGCCTGCAAATGTTCGGCAAGCCGGATATGGAGAACAAACTGAAGCGCCTCCATTGAGCAGCGGCCGGCTTATCCGTCACTAGTCGCAGACCGGCCGTTTTTACGGAACGGCCCGGTTTGTTGATTCTTGGTTGCGCCGCCGAAAAGCATCTCGTTTGCCGGGATGACACGCGTTACAATGCGACGACCTTGGCTCTTTGTAACAAGTTATGATTCCTGCCGGATCACCCCCCCGTGGCAATCGCGGCTTCATTCTCACGGCATTACTGCTCATCCTGACCCTGGCGCTGGTTGCCGTGGTCGGCTTGGGTATTTATGCCCTGAGTCTGGATGGTCAGGTGCGCTCCCGGTTCGAGGGCAAGCGCTGGGCGATTCCCGCCAAGGTCTACAGCCGTCCGCTTGAACTGTATACCGGAGCGCCGCTGAGCCGCGAGGATGTACTGGCCGAGCTGGCCTTACTTCATTACAACGCTGCGCCCGGTTGGGACAGTCCGGGTGTCTATACCGAGAAGGACGGCGCCTTCTATATCCACACGCGCGGTTTCATGTTCAGTGATGAAACCGAAAAATCCCAAGTCCTGAAGCTGAAATTTGCCGGCGGCACGCTGTCGGAATTGTCGAGCACACAACCCAATGGTCGCGGCCTGGTTCGCCTGGAGCCTCTGGTGATCGGCGGAATTTACCCGCGCCAGAATGAAGACCGGGTACTGATGCAGCTCAAGGACAGTCCCAAACATCTGGTCGATGCCCTGATTGCCACCGAAGACCGGGATTTCTTTCATCACTTCGGCATTTCAGTGCGCGGCATTTTCCGCGCTATCGCCGTCAATATCGCCAGCGGTGAATTGCGGCAGGGCGGCAGCACCCTGACACAGCAACTGGTCAAGAATTTCTACCTGACCGACGAGCGCTCGCTGAAACGCAAGCTGAATGAAGCCCTGATGGCGATGCTGCTTGAAGCCCATTACGGCAAGCAGGAAATCCTGGAGTGCTACCTTAATGAAGTCAATCTCGGTCAGAATGGCAACCGTTCCATCAACGGCTTCGGTCTGGCTTCCCAATTCTATTTCGGTCAGCCAATCAGTGAACTGAAACTGCATCAGGTAGCCCTGCTGGTCGGGCTGGTAAAAGGACCTTCCTATTACAATCCATGGCGCAACCCCGAACGTGCGCTGGCCCGCCGCAATACCGTGCTCGACAACATGTTGGGGCAGGGCAAGATCACACGCGCCGAATATGAAAAGGCACATGCCCGGCCGCTGGGCATCCTGATCCAGCCCACCGCCGGTCTCAGTGTATATCCTGCTTTCATGGATGTGGTGCGTCGTCAGCTGAAAGCGGAGTACAAGGAAGAAGATCTCAACTCCGAAGGACTGCGCATATTCACGACACTGGACCCTCGGGTGCAGAATGCGGCGGGCGCATCCTTTAACCAGACGATGGCGCAATTGAGGGATCGCAGCAAGAAGATGCAGGATTTGCAGGGGGCGGTGGTAGTCTCCAATCCCGAGAACGGCGAGTTGCTGGCGGTAGTGGGCGGTTATGGCAGTTTTACCGGCTACAACCGCGCTGTGGACGCCAACCGGCAGGTCGGTTCCCTGCTGAAGCCGGCGGTATATCTCACCGCGCTGGCCGGCGGACAATATAATTTGCTGAGTCCGCTGGATGACAGCTCGGTTGAAATCGCCGGACAAAGCGGTACGGTCTGGAAGCCTGAGAATTACGACCATCAAAGTCACGGCACTGTTCCCCTTTACGATGCCCTGGCGCATTCCTACAACCAGTCAACCATCCGTCTGGGCATGACGCTTGGAATCCCGGCGGTCATCAAGACACTCAAGGATCTGGGTGTCCGTGAAGAACTGCAGAACTATCCCTCCCTGCTGTTGGGAACGGTGGATATGTCGCCGATGGAAGTGCTGGAGCTTTACCAGCCGTTTGCCGCCAATGGCTTCCAGACTACACCGCGCGCCATCCGCGAAGTGGTGGACAACAAGGGCAAGCGCTTGACTCGTTACGGACTGGACGTCAAGCAGGTGTATGATCCGGCGGCGTTATACCAGCTCAATTTTGCCATGCAGCAGGTCATGCGCAGCGGCACCGGCACCTCCGCCTACGCCCGCCTGCCGGGCAATCTGGTCATGGCCGGGAAGACGGGAACGACCAACGACCTGCGTGATGCCTGGTTCGCAGGCTATACGGGAAATTATCTGGCGGTGGTCTGGGTTGGTCATGATGATAACCGTTCTACAGGCCTTTCCGGGGCCTCCGGCGCATTGCCGATCTGGACCGACATGATGACGCGCTTGCACCCGGTTTCTCTGGAGCCGGTTCAACCGGATACGGTTTCCTGGGTTTGGGCCGACCGCGCCACCGGTATCCTGAGTGCGGAAGGTTGTCCCGGGGCCATTTATGTTCCGATGCTCACCGAGGCCATTCCCGTGGAAAAAACCGTGTGCGCGGCCGGGAAAGGCGAGGATAATGATCCGGTCAGCCGGGTCATCAACGGCACCGTCAATAAATTTCTGGATATTTTCCGATGATAAAGAACAGTCTTGCCTTGAGCATGTCGCTGTTGCTTCTGGCGGGCTGTCAGGTCGCTCCGCCGGTGAAGCCAGTGCAGGCGCCGTCGCCACAACCGTCGAAGGCCGGTGTGACTATCAAGGCGCCAGGGGCTTCGTCGGCGGCTACAGTTATTGTTGAACCGGGGGAAAGCCGTCCGGCGGCGATACCCCAGGCACCCATGATCATGCGGTCGACCGCACCGTCAGCGAGCGTGAAGAAACTGGCTGACGGGCATGATATGCCTGCCGTGTCCGGTCTGTTGGCTTCAGCAGAAGCGCGGTTGCAACAGGGGCAACTGGAAGAAGCGGCGACCAGTCTGGAACGGGCCCAACGACTGGCTCCGCAGTCTGCGGAGGTTTACCTGAAGCTGTCGGAAACCCGTTTCCGGCAGGGGCGAGTGGTGGAAGCCGAGCAGTTGGCCCGCAAGGGGTTGGCTTTTTCCCGCTCGGTTGCGCAGCAAGCGGCGCTGTGGCGGATGATCAGCCAATCGGCTGAACGACAAGGAAAAGCGGATGCCGCGCAACAAGCGCGCCAAAAGGCCGAACAGCTGGAAGCGCAAGGCGATAGGGGTTAAGCCCTCAAGGCATCTCATGATGGTGGTTGTGATCCATCGGCATATCGGTGGATTCGCCGTTGCTCATGTCCATGCCGGGATGATGTTGGTGGTCAGGCATGTCGGTCGCCGCAGCCGCTGGAGCTGTCCCGGGGGCTGGTACGATCGCCGTACTGACCGCGGCGGGTTGATGTCCGGCATCCGCTGCATGGTCGTGATGATGTGTTCCCGCACCGTGCTGGAATGCCTGCCATAATGTCCACACCCCGAACGCTACGACCAACAGGCCGTTCGCGGTTCTCCAGCCTTGAACCTGTAATCGGTTCTTCAATTCGGCGGCGGCGCTGCCTGTCATCAGCATCATCGGCAGGGTGCCCAACCCGAAAGCCAACATGGCCGCTCCGGCCGTCAGGGCGCTCCCGCTAGTCATCGCCAAGGCCAGCGCGCTGTATACCAGACCACAGGGGAGAAAGCCCCAAAGCATGCCTGCGACCAATGCGCGCGGCACCGTGTTGACGGGAATGAAGCGCTTGCGCAGCGGCGCCATGGCCTGCCACAGGCGGGCGCCCAGGCTTTCAAGGCGGTCAAGCCCGCGCCACCACCCGGTCAGGTAGAGACCGAAGAGGATCATCATGGCGGCGGTCAGGACATAAGGCCACTTCGAGTCCACCAGCGGCGCCAGAATCCCCTTGCCCAGCAGGCCGACCAGCACGCCAAGGAAGGAATAGGAAACCAGCCTGCCAAGGTGATAAAGAGATTGCAGCAGCAACCGGCGGCCGGGCGTTTGCGATTGCAGGGCGAAACCCAGCGCGCTGACGATACCCCCGCACATGCCCAGGCAATGCGGCGAACCAAAGAACCCGGCCGCCAGGGCGGTGGCCAGCAACATCCACTCATTCATCGGCCCGGTCCTTTTCCTGCTGACGGCGGGCCTCGCGATCGTCGATGATGATGCGGTGCGCCGGGCCGACCAGATCATCGAACTGGTTTGACTTGACCGCCCAGGTCAGCGCCCAGATGGCGCCGGCCAGGAACATGACGCTGAGCGGAATCAGCAAATAGACGACTTCCACGTTAACCTCACAAAGCGTAGCGCTTGATTCGCAGGGCATTCAGCACCACCAGCAGCGAGCTGGCGGACATGCCGATGGTTGCCAGCAGCGGGGAGATATAGCCCATGGCTGCCGGGGGAACAATAGCCAGATTATAGACCAGCGCCCAGTTCAGATTCTGGCGGATGATTCGCCGGGTTTGTCCGGCCAGTCGGAGCGCGGTCTCCAGCGACCCGATCCGGTCGCCCAGCAGCACAACGTCGGAATGCAGTTGCGCCAAGTCGGCGCCGGATCCCATGGCGACAGAGACATGGGCCTTGCTCAGCACCGGGGCGTCGTTGACGCCGTCGCCGACCATAATGGTGATGCCGCCATCAGCCTGGATACGCTCTACGTGATGAATCTTGTCTTCCGGGCTCAGTCCGCCGAAGATGATGTCGATGCCCAAAGCTTTTCCCAAGCTGGCAGGCAGGCCCGAATGATCCCCGGATAGCAACACCGTCTTCAGCCCTCGCGCCTTGAGCGCGTGAACCAGCGGGGCGGCCTCGGGACGGACGGTATCTTCAAAATCAAAGCTGGCCACGGCCGTGTCGCCCTGACTCAGCCAGATGCGCAACCGACCTTCCGGAGGAACATCGCCTGCATTACCGTTGGCAAAGCGGGTATGTCCGATACGCCAGTCATGACCGTCAATATCGCCGGAGAGACCTTCACCGGGATGGTTGCGCAGGTTGGCGACGGGAGGAAGGTCATCAAGTTCCGCCAGCTGCCGGAAAGCTACGGCCACGGGATGCTCCGAACCCGCCTCCAACGCGGCGGCAAGGCGCAGTGCGGTTTGACGATCGGTTTTGCCATCGAGCACATTCACGCCGGTCAGCGTCAGACGCCCTTCGGTCAAGGTTCCGGTTTTGTCGAAGACAACATGGGTAGCGGCGGAAAGGGTTTCGAAGACATGCCCGCGTGTGATCAGGAAGCCTGCGCGCGCCAGACGGTGCGTACTCAGCGTCAAGGCCACCGGCGTCGCCAGCGATAGCGCACAGGGGCAGGTGGCGACCAGCACGGCCAGTGTCGCCCACAGGGCGCGGTGCGGATCCACGAAATACCAGCCCGCGTAGACGCCGAAGGCCAGCACCAGCACAAGTCCCGAGAACCAGCGGGCAATGCGGTCGGCCTTCTGCGCCAGCACCGGCTTTTCCGAAAGGGCGCGGTTGATCAGATGGTTAAGCGTGGCGAGCGTGCTGCCTGAACTCGGCTTGAGGATTTCCACCAGCAACGGGCCGTCATGATTCTGGCTGCCGCCGGAGACGGTTGTCCCAGGCGATTTGGGCACGGGTAAGGGTTCGCCGGTCAGCAGGGCTTCCGAAACCTGACTCAGGCCTTCGCGCACCCGTCCGTCACAGGGAATGGTTTCACCGGGACGGACCATGACCAGATCGCCCGGCTGTAACTGGGTGACCGGCACATCTTCATGCCCGTCAGCCGTTTGCCGGTGCGCCAGTTCCGGCATGACCGGACTGAGGTCATTGGCGGTTTCACCGGCCTGTTGCCGGGCGCGGGTTTCCAGGAAGCGGCCCGCCAGCAACAGGAAAATGAACATGCTGACCGAGTCGAAATAAATTTCACCTGTCGACGTCAGGGTGGCGTAGACGCTGATGACAAAAGTGCTGATCAGTGCGATGGAAACCGGGACATCCATGTTCAGGCTGCGGTTGCGCAAGGCAATCCAGGCTGAACGGTAGAAGGGATAACCGGAATAAAAAAAGACCGGTATCGTCACGATCAGGCAGGTCCAGCGGAAAAAATCACGAAACTCGTCTTCCTCCACGCCAAGGTAGAGGCTGCCCGCGTACATCATGACTTGCATCGAACCCAGCGCAGCCACGCCAAGCTGCTTCAGCATGCGTCGCGATTCCTGCCGCAACTGGCCGGCATGCGTATCCTGCCGGAAGGGGCGTGCGCGGTAACCCAAGTGTTCCAGATCCGCGAGCAGACGGCTCAGCGGGGCCTTTCCGTCATCCCAGAGCAATCGCAAGCGGTGATTGCTGAGATTGACCGAGGCCTGACGGACCGAAGGCTCCTGTTGCAGGCGGCGCTCAATCAGCCAGGCGCAGGCGGCGCAGGACAGCCCTTCGACCGCCAGTTCGGCACAAGCCAGTTCATCCTCGCGATGCACGAACTGCGACTGGGTTTCAGGGTGGTCATAACCGGCCAAGGTTTCCAGCGAGTCGGGGAGGGGAGCGGTCGGGCTGATCTCCGATCGCTCGAGGTAGTAATTTTCCAGACCGGAGTCGACAATGGCCGCCGCTACCGCCTGGCAGCCGGCGCAGCACATCATCCTGGACTCGCCCAGGACTGTGACTGCCAGCGGGCGGGCGGGGAGCGGTTCGCCGCAGTGATAACAGGTTCCGGTCATTCGCTTACAGCGGTTTGGCGGAAACAGTCAGTCCGGAGGTCGGCAGGACGATCACGTCCTTCAGACGCCAGTCCTTACAACCGATTTCCAGATAATACCGTCCCTCTACCGAGGCAGGAATTACTCCTGCATAGCCGTCCGCCTGGCGGGCAAGTTCGACGCGGATGTCCTTCCGGACGTCGGTCGGGTGGGACAACATCAGCTCAAGCTTCTCCGGCATGGCTGCGGCGGGCAGCATGCCCGCCGACTGGAGTTTGACGGCAAAATTCTGTCCGCTCACCGTGATCACGGCGTTGATACCCAGCGCCGTCGCCAGGTTATCCCGGCTGAAGTCCTGCCGGATGGCCTTCTTGTCCTTGTACCAGTCATCCTTGACTTCGCTGTCCTTGTTTTCCACAGCCACATAAAGCATGGAAAAGCTGAGTCCGACCGTGAAGACAGGGATGAAGATGATGAACCACACCCAGGGATTGCGATACCACAGGTTCTTCGTCTTGGAACTTTCAGCCGTCATGTCGTTTCTCGTTCAACTGCGGGGAGCCAGGAAAACCGTCTTGGTTTCCTTGCTGATTTCATCAACATCCACGGCTTCGACCTCGAACTCCACTTCGTACTTGGTCTTGTGCAGTTCCGCCGGGTTGGCCTGCAGGGTCACAGGCACGCTGACAACCTCGCCTGGCTTGACCTCGACATCCTTGACAGGCAGCAAGGTGATATGTTCGCCGTCTTCGATGGAGACCCGATAGGTGTGGGTAGCTTGCGCCTTGTTGAGGATTCGCAGGGTATAGGCATTCTCGATCATACCCTCGCTGCTTTCGCGGTACATCGAACTGCGATCGCGCAAGACTTCGACAGTCAGTGGCACCCGGGTCGCGAGGGCATAGATGAACAAGATGAACACAGCGATGAAAACGGTGGTATAGCCGATCAGGCGCGGCCGCATCCAGTGATAGGGCTTGTGCTCTTCAAGGATGTGTTCGGTGGTGTAGCGCACCAGACCACGCGGCTTGTTCAGCTTGTCCATCACCGAGTCGCAGGCATCAACGCAGGCCGCGCACTGGATGCACTGGAACTGCAGGCCGTCACGGATATCGATGCCGGTGGGGCAGACCTGGACACAGAGGCTGCAGTCCACGCAGTCACCCAGCGGATTCTCGGCGGTGGACTGTTTCAGGGCGCCGCGCGGTTCGCCGCGTTCATGGTCGTAGGAAATGATCAGGGTGTCCTTGTCGAACATGACGCTTTGGAAACGGCCGTAAGGGCACATGTAGAAGCAGACCTGTTCGCGCAGCCAGCCCGCGTTCATGTACGTGAAAACGGTGAACAGCCCGATGAAGAAATAGCCCCATCCGTCCAGCTGACCGTTGCCGAAGTCCCAGGCCAGATCGCGGATCGGCGTGAAATAGCCGACAAAGGAAAAGCCGGTGGCGAAGGCGACCAGCAGCCACAGGCTGTGCTTGGCGAGGCGGCGACCGACTTTGCCGGCGGACAATTCGGCCTTATCCAGCTTGATGCGGGCGTTACGCTCGCCCTCCGTAATCTTCTCTATCCACATGAAGACCCGTGTCCAGGTCGTCTGCGGGCAGACATAACCGCAAAAGACACGTCCGGCGAAGACTGTGACCACGAACAGGCCGAAGGCGCCCATGATCAGCATCCAGGAGAGGAAAAAAAAGTCCTGGGGCGCAAAGGAAAAACCAAAAATATTGAACTGGCGGTGCGGCAGGTCGAACAGCAGTGCCTGGTGGCCCTCCCACATCACCCAAGGCAGGGCGAAATAGGCCAGCAGCATGCCGGACATCGTGATGTTGCGGATGGTCTGGAAAATACCCTTGATGGTACGCGGATGGATTTTTTTTCTTTTGGCGTAGAGATCGAATTCTTCGGAGGGATCAATTACGTTTACAGGATCGGGGGAACGGTCTTTCGTGGGGATTTTCTGGCTCATGAGGGTTAACCTCGCATACGGGTGGGGGTACTGTCCGCAGTATAACATACCTGCGGACAGACCGAGGGGAAGACTTACTTTCCTTGCGACAGCGAGTACACGTAAGCCGCCACCAGGTGGATCTTCTCCTCACCCAGCGTATCCTTCCAGGCAGGCATGTGACCGTTGCGACCCTTGGTGATGGTCTCGACGATCGCTTCCTTGTTGCCGCCGAACAGCCAGATGGTATCCGTCAGGTTCGGAGCTCCCAGGGCGGTGTTGCCGCGACCTTCCGGACCGTGACAGGCGGCGCACTGCACGAATTTGCCGGCGCCGGCGTCAGCCAGTTTCTGGTCAGCTTCGGACAGCTTGCGGCCCGACAGGGTCAGCACGTAGTTGGCCACTTCCTGAACGCCTTGGGGGCCGAGGATTTCACCCCAGGCCGGCATCTTGGTGCCGCCCTGCACGGACAGCCGTCCGTTGGTGATGGTCTCGACGATCTGGGCAGGCTCGCCGCCGTACAGCCAGTCGGTATCCGTCAGGTTGGGGAAGCCGCGGGAACCGTGGGCATCCGCGCCGTGACAGGCCGCGCAGTTGTCGGCAAAGATACGACCGCCGATCTTCATGGCGGCGGCATCCTTGGCCAGCTCCGGAATCTCGACCTTGGCATAAGCCTGGAACTTCGGCAGGTACTTGGCGTCATAAGCCGCCTTGTCCTTGTCGTGTTCGTTATGCGAGGTCCAGTTCAGGAAGCCCTTGTACGAACCCAGCCCCGGATAGGCTGCCAGGTAGAACAGGGCAAAAATGATGGTCAGCCAGAAAGTCATCAACCACCAGCGGGGCAGGGGGTTGTCATATTCCTTGATGCCATCGTATTCGTGACCCGTAGTGCCATCCTCTTCCTTGTGGTGCAGTTCGATCTTGCGGGTCCAGGTAACCAGCCACGCACAGCCGACAACGACCGCCATGGACAGCACGATAATGTAAAAACTCCAGAATGCGCTCATTCTGTTTTATCTCCCGATTGGTGTCGGTTTTGATAGACGGGGTCTGTATCCAGAACCAGGTTCGCGTCCTGCTCGAAACGCGCCTTGTTGCTGGGGGTATAAGCCCACCAGCAAATCAGGCCGAACGCGAACATGGCGGAAAACAGGCCAAACATGTACAGCAGGACGTTACCGTTCATCGTCTTATCTCCGTTCTTTGACCGCCAGGCCCAGTTGCTGCAGGTAGGCGATCAGGGCTTCCATTTCGGTCTTGCCCTGAACGGCCGCCTTGGCGCCCTGGATATCGGCATCGGTATAAGGCACGCCGAAATGATCCCGGAACAGGGCCAGTTTCTTGCCGGTCAGCTCACCGTCCAGCTTGTTTTCAGCCAGCCACGGGAAGCCGGGCATGTTGGACTCGGGCACGACGTCGCGCGGATTGATCAGGTGGACGCGGTGCCACTCATCCGAATACTTCGCGCCGACGCGGGCCAGATCGGGACCGGTACGCTTGGAACCCCACAGGAAGGGATGGTCCCAGACCGATTCCTGAGCCATGGAGTAGTGACCATAGCGTTCGGTTTCGGCGCGCAGCGGGCGGATCATCTGGGTATGGCAGACGTGACAGCCTTCGCGGATGTAGACGTCCCGGCCTTCAAACTCCAGGGCGGTCCAGGGCTTCATGTTCGGCAGAGGCTCGCGCAGTTCCTTTTGGAAGAACAGCGGCACGATTTCCACCAGCGTTGCAAAGCTGATCGAGACACAGATCAGCACGATCAAGAGGCCGAGGTTCTTCTCGACTAACTCATGGGATTT
>DASUIL010000158.1:0-3033 GCA_036273075.1 Fluviicoccus sp.
CGGTGGGCGCTTGCAGGATCTTGTCGCCCTGCCACAGCAGGAAGCGGGCCTCCAGGCGGTAGCCGTCACCCAGCCGCCGCCATTGCTCGGGCGGCGAGGCAATATCCAGCACCACGGTGACGCGCTGCTCATCCACGCCCAGCGCCGAGACGCGGGTGAAACCCACCGGTTCAATGCGGCGGACGGTGGCAGCCAGCGGTTCGCCGCCCCAGCGTTCCAGCGTCGCGGCCATGCCGGGCTGCAGTTGCACGGCGTCGGAACTGAGCACGTCCACCACCACTTCCAGCGCGGCGGGATCGCCCACTTCCAGCACCGGCGCTCCGGCCATGATCACGCCTTCACTGTCGCGCAGCAGGCGCAGCACCGCGCCGCCGGCCGGGGATTTCAGCGCCAGCACGCCGCGCACCGACGGACTGTCGCCCGCATATTGCAAGGCGGTGCGGGCGGCTTGCAGGTCGTGACGGGCCACGTCCTCGGCAAAGCGGGCGGAACGCAGTGCCGCGTCGGCGCGCTGGTTGGCGGCGCGGGCGGCCGCCAGTTGCTGTTCGGTGACGGCCTGGGTGGGCACCAGTTTTTGCAGGCGTTCGAGTTCGGTCTTGGCGAGGGTGGCGTCGGTGCGGGCGGCATTGACCGACTCGGCGGCTGCGGACAGCCCGGCGTTGGCGGCCTCGACGCGGGCCTGCGCTTCGGCGCGGCGGCGGTCGTCCAGGGCTTCCGCACGAAGAGGTTCCAGTTGCGCCAGCGTCTGACCGGCTTGCACGGCGTCGCCCACCTTGGCGGTGACGCGGCGCAGGTAGCCGGAGATCGGCGAGGAGAGGACGAAGCGGTCACGCACGCGGGCGCGGCCTTCTTCTTCCAGAGTCACTTGCAGCGGTTCCACCGTGACCTTGGCGGTTTCGACGCGCAGTGGGGCGGGCATCAGGCCCCAGACCAGCAGGGCGGTGAGGATCAGGGCAATGGCGGCCCAGATCAGGCGACGGCTTTTACTTTTGGAATCACGCACTCTTCAACACTCCCACCATATCCAGCTCCGCAATTTTCCGCCACGCCACCGCGCCCGACGCCACCGCCGACAGCACCACCACCGCCGCCGAGAAGGCGATGTTGTACGGGCTGATCACCAGCGGAATGCGATACAAATCCGTTTCGAGATTAGCGGCCATGAAGTGACACAGCCCCACTCCGAACAGCACGCCCATCGGCAGCGCCAGCAAGGTCAGCGCCGCCAGTTCGCCCAGCAGGATATAAGCCGCTTCCTGCCGGGTATAGCCCAGCACGCGCAGGCTGGCCAGTTCGCGGCTGCGTTCGGCCAGCGCCATGCGCACGGTGTTGTAGACCACGCCGAAGGCGATCACTGCACCCAGCACGGCATTGATCAGGGTAAAGGTCAGCAGCACCCGCTGCATCGTCTCGTTGAAACTTTCAATCAGGGTGTGGCGCAGGTTCACCGCCGCCACGCCGGGCATTTCACGCAGGCGCTGGTAGATGGTGTCAGCCTGACTGTCGTCAATCGCCAGCAAGGCGCTGCTGATGGCCGGGCCTTCGCGCAGCAACCGGTTCAGCGCTGCTTGCCGCAGGTAGACGCCCATGCCCATGTATTGCTGGCTCAGCGCCGCCACCCGCACCTCGCGCACCGGCCGACCGCCTTCCAGCACTTCCACCCGCACCGAATCACCCGCTTTAACTCCCAGCTTGCGCGCCAGATGCTCATTCAGCAACAGGCCGTCGTCGGGCAGGACCAGCGGCTGCAAGTCCAGGTCCAGCACTTGCTGCAGGCGCCGTTGGTCGGGCAGGCCCTGCAAGGCGGTGCGGTAGCTGCGATGGTCATGCCGCAGGCGCACGGCCACGCTGCGCTGCCCTTCCGCATACAGCACGCCGGGCATGGCGCGCAGGCTGCCCAGCGCCCGTTCCGGCCGGGTCTGGCTGAATACCACTTCCACATCCTGGCGCATGGTCTTGTGGAACTGCACGAACATCATTTGCTGCACCGCGTCCTGCTGGAAATTGCCGACCATCATGATGCCCACCGCCAGCGCCATGCCGGTCACCGCCAGCAAGGCCCGGGCGGGACGGCGCGACCAGTGACGCAGGATCATCCGCTCCGGCGCACCCAGCCAGCGGCGCAGTCCGATGCGTTCCAGCCAGGTTAGGCGGTAACGTTCAGGGGGTTCGGGGCGCATTGATTCGGCGGGCGGCATGGCGGCGGCCGAGAGCACCGCCCGCGCGGTTCCGGCCAGCGTTGCCATCAGGGTCAGTAAGGCCACCGGCAGCAGCCACGGTGTGTTCAGGTTGTAGATCAGCTCCGGAAAGCGGTAATAGTCGGTATAGACGCCGGTCATCAGCTTCCCCAGCCACGCGCCCAGCGCAAAACCGCCGGCGATGCCCAGCCCGGTGATGATCAGGATCAGTTGTCCGTAATGTACCGCCACGGCGCGGCTGCTGTAGCCGAAGGCCTTCAGCAAGGCGATCACCGGCCGTTGCGTGCTGACCAGCCGTGTCACCACCACATTCAGCAGAAAAGCCGCCACCGACAGGAAGATCACCGGAAACAGCCAGGCCATGGTGCGCAGCTGCTCGAATTCCTCGCTCAGGAATTTGTTGGATAGCTGGTCCTCGCGGCTGATGACGCCGATGCCGCCCCAGCGCGCCAACAGCAGATCCAAGCGTTGTATTACCGCCGTTTCCGAGGCCTGCGGCTGCAGGCTCAACACCAGGCTGTTGAACGCGCCGTCGAGGTTGAAGGCCTTGGCCAAGGGCTTGCGTGGCATCCACAGCACGCCGAAATGGCGGTAGTCCGGCATCATCGCACCCGGTGCAATCTGGTAGATGAATTCCGGGGAAATGGCGATGCCGGTGACATGCAGCACCCGCTGCCGCCCGTTCAGCACGGCGGTCAGCGTCGAGCCGGGATGCAGGCGGTGCGCCTCGGCGAAGGCGTCGCTGATCAGCACCTCGTCGTCCTGCCAGTCGCCGGGCATCTGCCCTTCAATGATCTCCAGCCGGTTCAGCTGCGGCTGGCCGCTGTCCGGCATC
>DASUIL010000159.1:0-2989 GCA_036273075.1 Fluviicoccus sp.
TGACCCGATATGCCAAAGCGGCCGAGTGGAACAGGCAACCGGCGGCGGCGCTGGCCGCCTGGCTGCGTCTGGCGCGCAAAACCAACGACCGGGAGGCCTGGAACGCGGTGGCCCGTCTGGCTCCCAGCCTGCTGGATGACGAGGCCCTGCTGGCCTGGCAGCAACAGCGATTGAAAAACGACCCGGGCGATGCCCAGGCCGTGCGCGAGCTTACCCAGACCTTTGAACGACTGGGCCAGGTCAGGAAGGGGCTGAATTATCTGGAACAGCTGGATCGCCAAAATCCCGGCCGCGAGGTTCTGGATGCGGCTGCCGGGCTCGCCGAACGCGGCGGTGAGGACGAGCGCGCCCTCACCCTGGTGGAGACGTTGATCCGGCGTTACGGCCCGGAAGAATCCTGGGTGCTGCGACGCAGCGGCATCCATTACGCACGCGGAGAGCTTTCCCAGGCGTGGAGCGAAATGCAGGCGCTGGAAAACCGCATGGCGGGCGGGCTGACCGGCTACTGGCAAACCTATGCCGAGTTGTCCCGCATCCTGAATCATCCGGACAGCGCCCGTAATGCCTACCGGAAACTGGTCGATAATCACGCCGCCAGCGCCAACGACCTGCAAAACTATATCGCCGTGCTTCAAGGCAAAGACGGACTGGCGGCAGGACATCTGGCCGAAACCCTCTTCCACCTGCGGGGCGATGATGAAAGCCTGCTGACCGCCCTGTTCCTCTACACGCGTGAGCGCCATTCAGAAGCCGCCGCCGGGTTGATTACCCGGCTGACTCCCTTGCAATTGGCCCATTTCCGGAGGTTACCCGGCTTTCTCGAATTGCGTGGGCAGTTGAACGCCCAGAATCATTTTCTGGCGGCGGCGCGCGCCGACTTCGAAGAGGGCCTGAATCTGGAACCGGACCACCCTCGCCTGTTGCAGGCGCTTGTCGGTATCGTGATCGAACAGCAGGACAAACCTGCACTTGAGCGAATCCTGACCGACGCCGCACCGCGGGCAAGAGCGCAACCCGCCTTGTGGGGACTCTGGGGCAGCGGCTGGATCCTGCTCGAACAACCGCGCCGGGCGCAGCCGTGGCTACAGGCCTGGAGTCTCCGCCATCCGGAAGATGACCTGGCCCTGTTAACCCTGGCGGACACGCATGGTGCACTGGGTGACCTGAGTCGCGCCCGGCAGCTTCGTGAACATGTGATGGCCCGCCAGAAACCTGCCGCCGCAGTAACAGACATTTCGCAGCGGCCTGAGGCATTGCAAGATGCCTTGCTGGCGCTGCGACTGAACAACAGCCCACCCGATGCCGGACTGATGGCTGTGCGCACGCGCCTGCTGCAGCCCGATACCGCCGGCAGGGAACTGGCGCTGAGCTGGCTGCTGGCGCATGACCGCCATGACTCGGCGGACATCTGGCTGCAGCAGTCTTTCAGGGGGGCAGGACCGGTCTGGGCAAAGAGCCAGCTAGCCTTGCAGCAAGGCGACGCCGAATCCGCAGGGCAGGACAACACCCCGGAGCGCTTGCCGCGCGTGACGCGCATTCCGCTAGTCCTTCAGGCAGGTCATGTACGGCAGGCGGAAACCCTGTCATTCACCGACGCCGAACAGTATCCCGAAGATGATGAAGCCGACCGGCTCTTCCAGACTTTGGCCTTTGACCGCGCCTCGCGGATAGATGCCGCCGCCCGCTATACCGGGGAGGGCCCCCTGCAGCGCAACCGACTGGGAGTTGCGGGTTCAATACCGCTCAGCGCTGACTGGCGAGGGCATCTTTCGGCAGAGCGCATACATCAGTACAGCCGTAACGCCCTGGAGCTGAGGTCGCCGCCGGATACCGGGAATCGCGTTACGTTGCAACTGACCCGTGACCGGCCACAGGCGAACTGGTCGGCAGGCCTGAGCAGCACGGAATCGATTGACCGGATTTGGGGCGCCAGCATTGGGCAGGATATTTCACCAGACCGGGCCTACCGGCTGCTCTGGCGACTGGATTACAACGCCGAGGCTCCCGAATCCGGCGCACTGCTTGTTGCCGGAGCCAAGGATGAGCTGACCACGGCGCTGAACTGGACGGCCGATGAACGCAGCCGGCTGAGCGCCGAACTCGGAATTGCCAACTTCCACAGCGCAAAGCGTCAAGCCCTCGGCCGCGGCCAAGTGATGATGCTGGACTACCACTACCGCCTGTTTGCCGGCAGTTCCGCCCAATCCTTGCGGCTGGCGCTCAGCGCGGCGCGCTTCCAGACCGACAGCCGGCCGCTGGAGCCCGCCCTGCAAGCCCTTGTGCCTGCCGGCATGACGCCGTCCAGCCGTTTTTTCATGCCCTCCGGCTACAACCAGCTCAGCCTGTCCTGGGCGCTGGGGGATAACCATCCGGCGCGCTATAGCCGCGTTTGGCGGCCCGTCGCCGAAGTGGGCGTCAGCTATGCGGACAGCACTGGCGGCGGCTATCTGCTGGCGCTGGGCGGCGCGGGGCCGCTATTCGGAAACGACCGGCTCGAGCTGAGCTTCCGCGAGGCACGCGGCGGCCAGAACCGGGGCGACCGCAGCACTGAAGCACAGTTGGCTTACCGCTACTTTTACTGATCCTCCCACCAAGGTGATACCGCCATGAATAAAATGATCTCCCTGTTCTGCACCCTGGCCCTGAGCGGCTCCCTGCTCACCGGCTGCGCCACCTCGGCCCCTGCCGTCAGCGGCGCCCCCGTCAACGCCGACGGCCGATGGATCCTCCTGCCGTCGATCAACAACAGCGAAACCCCGCAAGCCGGCGGCAGGCTCGACAGCATTACGGCCAGCCTGCTGCATACACACGGGGTTACCGATCTGGGCAACTACCCGGCAAGCCAGTCCGGCGACAACCTGTTCGAGAATGCCGACCGGCGCGGCCAGGAGGCGGCATTGGCCTGGGCCATGAAGCAGGATGCCCGCTACGCGGTCGCCGGGACAGTCGAGGAATGGCGCTACAAGGTCGGTATTGATGGCGCGCCTGC